>CALGAO010000126.1 GCA_937957685.1 uncultured Paenibacillaceae bacterium | reverse complement strand
AGGACGAAGATCTCGCCGCCTTCGGACAGCGCGCCAGCCTGGACGACGAGCTGCACCGCCTCGGGGATCGTCATGAAGTACCGCGTCATCTCCGGATGCGTCACCGTGACCGGGCCGCCAGCCTCGATCTGCTTGCGGAACAGCGGGATGACGCTTCCCCGGCTGCCCAGCACATTGCCGAATCGAACCGTCGCGAACGCGGTCCTGCTGACCGAGTTCTTGCTCTGCACGATCATCTCGGCCGCGCGCTTGCTTGCCCCCATCACATTGGTCGGGTTGACCGCCTTGTCCGTCGAGATCATGACGAAGCGTTCGACTTCGTATTGGTGAGACAGTTCGACGAGATTCCAGGTGCCCAGTATGTTGTTCTTCACCGCTTCGATGGGTTGAAGCTCCATGAGCGGCACATGCTTGTGGGCAGCGGCATGGAAGACAACATGCGGGCGATACGTCTCGAACAGATGCCGGAGGCGTCTGGCGTCCTGGATATCCGCGATGACCGCATGCAGATGGATATTCAGATCCCGGAACTTGCTGCGGAGCTCGGTCTCGATCTCATAGATGCTGTTCTCGCCGCGACCGACCAATATCAGTGTGTCCGGCTGGAAATTCATGATCTGGCGGCACAGCTCCGAGCCGATCGAGCCTCCCGCACCGGTCACCATCACGACTCTGCCCTTCAGATAATCAGCAATGGAAGACAGATCGATGCTCACCGGATCCCTTCCCAGCAGATCCTCCAGTTCGACATTGCGCAGACGGCTGATCGTGAACCTTCCGTTCACCAGGTCGTTGACGCTCGGGATGATCTTGATCACCCGGTTGGTCGTCTTGCAGATATTGATGATCTTCGTGATCTCGCTTCTGTCCACCGATGGAAGGGCGAGGATGATCTCCTGGATA
Organism: uncultured Paenibacillaceae bacterium; assembly: GCA_937957685.1. Taxonomy (GTDB): domain Bacteria; phylum Bacillota; class Bacilli; order Paenibacillales; family DA-C8; genus Insulibacter. The sequence continues at coordinate 34,393 of CALGAO010000126.1, read as the reverse complement.
TCGTACTTGTCCACGACCTCCGGGATATCATAGCGGTCCCCGACGACAGGGATGCCCGCCAGATTCAGATTCTTCTTGTTCAGGTTGTCGTCGATGAAGGCGACCGGGTAATATTGCGAACGGTCACTCTTCAGCTCCCGCGCGACGATGAACCCCGCTTCCCCGGCGCCGACGATGAGCACCCGCCGCCTCTCGTCCTTGCGCTTCACATATCCGTCACGCATCAATCGCCAGATGAATCTCGCTCCGGCGATGCCCAGGAAGGAGAAGGCCGGTGTCATCAACAAGATACTGCGAGGTACAATGAACCGCTCCGCCAGCATATAGCAGATCAACGCTGCGATCCAGACCATAAACGTACCCTGCGCGATGCCGCGGGTGATGGAGAACATATCGCCCACGCTGGCATAGGACCAGATCCGCCGATAGATGCGGTTGACCACCAGCCAGGGCATCATCAGCAAGCAATAGATGACGGAAGTCGAGACAATGACAGGCCAATCCTGGGCATCGATTCGAAATTCAAACCTGAGCAGATAAGCTACATAAACCGATGCCATCAGGATGATTATATCCAGCAGCACAGGCAGGAAACGTTTCATTCGAAGCCACGTCATATCTCAGATCACCCGTCTTTTCTCCAAATGTCTCGACTTCAGAAATCAGGAATAATAGTAATAGTAGTAATATTCCTTGTGCTTCGTATGCTTCTTGTTGTTGATGACCACGCCCAGCAGGTTCGCATGGGCCATCTCCAGAAGCTGCTTCGCCTTGAGCGCGATCTCCTTCTTCACGTTGCCGTAATCGATGACCAACACAACCCCATCGCACTTCGACGCCACGATCTGCGCGTCGGTCACGGCGATGACGGGCGGGGTATCGAACAGGATGATATCAAATTCTTTTTTCAGGTTCTCGATCAGGGCGGTCATCTTGTTGGACGCCAGCATCTCCGACGGATTCGGCGGAAGAGGACCGGCAGTCAGGCACCACAGATTCTCCACATTGGTATCCTGGATCGCTTGCTCGAGAGGGGCCTGTCCGACCATCACCGATGTCAGTCCCCAGCGATTCGTGAGGCCGAAGGTATGATGCAGCGTCGGTTTCCTCAGGTCCGCGTCGATGACGAGCACGCGTTTGCCGGCTTGCGCGTAGGTCACAGCCAGATTCGCGGTCGTGGTCGACTTCCCTTCGGCGGGCCCTGCGGATGTCAGCATCAGCGTCCGAATCTCGCGATCGATCGAGGAGAATTCGATGTTGCTGCGCAGAGAACGGTAGGTCTCCGAGATCGGAGATCGGGGGTTAGTATCGGTGATTAGCAGCCTTCTCTGCCATCTTGACATTATTAATCGCCCCCTTTGCTTTGCCCTCGGGCAATTCTCGCGCTTGCTCAGCGGCTCCCCCTATCTCGGCGATCTCCGGATCAGGTATTCTGACGATCTCTGCCAGTACCGGCAATCCCAGCACCTGTTTCACATCTTGTTCCGTCTTGATCGTGTCATCCAGATATTCGAGCAGGAATGCCAGGCCAACAGCGAACATCAATGCCACGACGAAGGCGATGGCGGTATTCAGCGCCACATTCGGACTTACCGGCTTTGGATTATCGCGATGCTTCGCCTGGTCAAGGATCGAGACGTTATCCACCGTCATGATCGAAGGGATCACGCGCTGGAAGGTCTCGGATACAGCATTGACGATCTCGACGGCCGTCTCATGGCTGGAATGTCGGATGCTGAGCGTCATCACCTGCGAATTGTTCACGGTGCGAATGTTGATCATGTTGATCAATTGCTCCGCTGTCAGACCGAACTCCGGATGCTCCTCGGCGACCAGCTCCATGATCGCTCCGGTCTTGATGATCTCCTTGTAGGTCTCGATCAGCCGCAGGTCGAGGTTGATGCTGTTCAGATCCAGCTGCTGCGTACCTGTCCGCTCATTCGATCCATTCACGATGACTTTGGTCGATGCTTCATAGACCGGTTTCATCACATACATGCTCACAAGTCCTGCAGCCAACGTTACCGTGACGACGATGGCTGTGATGAGCAACCATCTCCTTCGCAGGATGTGCAGATAATCCTTCAGATCTAGTTCCATGCTATCCTCCATAGTTGTCAGAGATAAGCTGATCCCTGCTTCTGATGAAAGCTGAATCCCCCCTAGAACCGAGAGAGGGATTCAGCGACTCCAGGCTGCTTAGTTGACGTTGATCAGGCGATAGATGACCACTGCGGCGGCAGCACGAGTGGATTCGCCATTCGGGTTGAACTTCCCGTCGGACCCGATGACGATACCGTAACGTGCGGCAAGCGCGGTTCCTGCTCGCAGCGACGCAGCGATATCTCCGGCATCCGCGAATTTGCTGAGCGCAGCATCCACGTTCGATACGCCCTTGACTCCGTCCAGATACTGCAATGCGCGCGCGGCGATGGTCGCCATCTCAGCCCGGGTGATCGGAGCCAGCGGATCGAATCTGCCATTGCCCTTGCCATTGATCAGCCCATGCTTGACCGCGGAAGCCACATAAGGCTTGAACCAGTCGCTGTCACTCACGTCCGTAAAGTTCTCTTCGGCATTCGGATCGTACAGGTTGTATGCCAGCACGATCATCTTCGCAAACTCAGCCCGCGTGACCGATGCGGTCGGATCGAAGATGCCAGCCTGCTTGCCGTTGATGATGCCCTTGCTCGCCACGACTGCGATCTCTCTGCCTGCCCAGCCCTGAACAGGAGCCAGATCGTTGAAGGTCACCACCGTCTCCACAACCGCATACGGTTGACCTGTCAAGGAGTAAACCCATGCTTCCGCATAGCCGGTTTCTTCGTTGTATACGCCGGTAAAGTAGGTGTATTGGTTGTCGCCATCGACAGATACGATGGTGAGCAGTTCCTTGTCATATGCGTTGGCATTGCTTACAGGGATGCCGATGTAGACAGGCTCCGCGAAGCTCGTAACCTCCTGGTCGCCTACCACTACCTTCATCTCATAGGCTTCGGAAGCCATTCTGGCACGGATATAGCTGTTATCGCTCGCCGCAGCCTGTACCGATGCGGAAGCGATCGACACATCCTTCTTCGCTACGGAACCCGGGTAATGATTGATCCTGATGTTCGTCTCGCTCGTCAGATCGGCTGCCGGTACGGACAGCTTCGCGCCTTTCACGGTGATCGCCACATGGGTGATGCCCGCAGCTTTCACGGCGGTGATGATCGTCTCGCTGATCACCGCTTCAGCCTGTTCTTCCTCCACATCGCCGAGGTCGATGACCAGCTCGATCTTCAGGCTTGGCATTTCGATCTCTTCGATCTCTGCCACTTCTTCAACTCCTGCCGCGCCAGCCAGCTCGGAGATTTCCGCCAGCTTCTCGTTCGCGGTTGCCTGCAGGGCTTCCAGCTTCTTCGCCATCTCTTCGGCCAGCTGCTGGATGGCTGCGATCTGCTCGGTCAAGGCCGTTTCATCGATCACCGCTTTGGCCACTCCGTTCTCGGAAACAACGGAAGCCTTCACCGTAGCAGCTTGCGTGATGGCCGTCTGTGCGATGGTGACCGCCTCTTGTACACCGCTTGTGATCGTTTCCACAGCGGACTTGACTTTCTCCGCGACTTCCGCCGGATCGTCATCCACCGCGATCTCGCCAACCTCGACTACGATCTCTTCGATTCGATCCAGGATATCAGGTGCCGCAGGCTCGGTTTCTTCAGACGGTGGCTGCTGGTTGCCGCCGGTTCCTCCGCCGCTGGTTCCGGCGCTGAGCGTGACGTTGCCCTCGAACAGCTTCAGGTTGACGACCTTGAGGGAAGCCTTGACCTTCGCAACGCCTGTTCCCGTGCCGTTCAGCGTGATCTGTCCGTCGCTGCTCACGCTGATGTCCGTGCCGCTGACCTGATCGACCTTCGTCCAGTTCAGCATGCTGTTCGGGAACTGGTTGCCAAGCACGATCAGCTGCGCGTTGAGCGAGCTGCCGCCGCTGTCGGAAGCCAGCGCGACGTCCGTGCGCAGGTAACCGACCGATATGATGAAAGCAGCTTTATGATCCGGGTCGATATAGGATTCCAGCTCGTCCTTCATCTTGATCAGGATAGTCCCGTCGATGCCAAGGGACTTGAAAGCCTCACCCAGCTGGTTGTCCGTTGCGTTGATCACCGTGTTGTAAGCATTGCTTACGAGGGTGTTAAACGCCTGATTGAACCCGTTAAGCAGCAGGTTGCTCCAGGACAAGTTTGCCAGCTGGTCCTTCAGCTCATCCTCCAGGTCGCTCACCAGATCGGCGAGATCATCGAACGTGACCTCTTCCAGACCCGTCTTGCCGCCGAGCTTGACCAGCTGCTTGATCGTCTCGAAACGATTGTTATATGCATCTGTGAGTGCCGCTTCTGCGTCACCATACAGAACCGACAGGATGTCGATGAACAGTTCACTGACATTGGTTTCGGTGACCGCCGGGAAATCTTCCCGATCAGACCGCGCCTCGAGCTTGCTGTCGATCGCGCTCCAGGCCCACTTGGTGATCTCCTTCTTCTTCGCAGGCTGCAATGCCTTAAGGGCGTCGAGAGCATCATTGATCACTTGCTTCTCGTTAGTATCCAGCTTGGCGAGGATCGCCTCGATCTTGTCGATCACCGGCTGCGCGCTGGGTGGCAGTGGGGTCGCCTGCGCAGCCAGGGCTGTGCTCGCGAACGTCGCGCACACCATCATGACCGCCAATAACAACGCTGATAATTTTCTCAACATAAACTCATCCTTTCTCTCCTGATAAACTTGAAGATTCTATCGACACTGGCCTATGGCATAGAACCAGGCGATAATCGCGAGGTGATGTTCAATCGGTTATCTTCCAAAGAAAAAAAACTTCTTCCTCATCCGGGCATCTGCGGGCCATACCTCGATCGGCTGATCATTCATAACCGAACACGCATTGGCGGTGTAATAGTCCCGGAAGTCTTGTCCAAGTGTGTCCACAATCGCTTCGCATGCGGTATCCAGATTAAAATTGCGCAGACTCCGATTATGAGCGTCAGAAGCCATGAGATGAATGAGACGATGTTTGCAAAGATCCATCGCGATCTGTTTGACTTTCTTACCGGAATGGCCGATGATAGAATGCGAGGTAACCTGAGCCAATGCACCCGTTTGGACAAGCTCCAACAGCCGCCGCGGATCGCGCGCGATCTCCAGGTTGCGTTCAGGATGGGCAATGATCGGAACGATACCCATGAGTTGCAGCTCATAGATCATGTCGGCAGTTTCTCGAGGGATATGGGAATGGGGCAACTCCAGCAACAGGTATCTGCTGTCGTTCAACGTCAGGACAATCTTCTCTTCCAGATCCTCCAGCAATCGATTATAGATTCGAACCTCTTGCCCAGGATAGATCGTCAGCGGGATGTTGGCAGCCCGAAGTGCGGCGTTCGCCTCATCTGTCAGACGTCTGATGCGTTCACCCGGATTCCAATGATGTCCATCCGCATGATGCGGAGTGGCGATCACGCCCGTAATGTGCTGACTTGCGGCATCTCTCGCCATCAGGAGCATCTGCTCAAGATCTGAAGCTCCGTCATCGATTCCATGAAGAATATGAGTATGTATGTCGAACATTGTCATTCACCTTTACTACTAGTCAGTTTATCACCTTTTCGCTCATTGTCAACCATTTCCGAATAAGTCAATAATACTAGTTTTACATATTATGTCGATTATAGATTTATATGTATGATGGGTGTCCAAGCCTTGAAATAAAAGAAACGCTTTGGTCTGCAAGCCATGATCGGCTTCGCCAAAGCGTTGGTTCAACAGTCCTGTTTTCATTAAAGATTTCCAATCAATTCAATAAAAAATAACATCTATCAACCAGTAAGTTCCCATCGAGAACAGGATCGTGATCGGAATCGTGATCACCCACGCTACGACGATCCTGCCCGCCACCGACCAGTTGACTCCGGAGAAGCGCTTGGCGCTGCCGACACCGAGGATCGACGAGGTGATGACGTGCGTCGTGCTGACCGGCAGATGGATGAGCGTCGCCGAGATGATGATCGCCGCGGAGCTCATATCCGCCGCGAATCCGTTGATCGGCTCGATCTTGAAGATCTTCGTGCCCATCGTCTTGATGATCTTCCAGCCGCCCACGCTGGTGCCCAGCGCCATCGCCGTTGCCGCGGAGAGCTTGACCCAGAGCGGCACATCCATCGTATCCTGGATGCCTGCGGCCACCAGGGCGAAGACGATGATGCCCATCGCCTTCTGCGCGTCGTTCGTGCCATGGGAGAAGGCCTGGAACATCGCGGTGATGATCTGGCCGGTGCGGAAGCCCTTGTTCACGCTGTGCGGGCTCATCCGCCCGAAGATCAGCTTCAGCAGCCACATGATGCAGAAGCCGACGCCAAATGCCAGGATCGGAGACAGGATCAACGCCTTCAGGATATCGAGCAGCCCGTTGCCGTTGACATTTCCCATGCCGGCGCCTCCGATCACCGCGCCGGTCAGGGAGCCGATGAGCGCATGCGATGAGGAGGACGGGATACCGAACCACCAGGTGATCAGGTTCCAGGCGATGGCCGAGATGAGGGCGGCGATGACGATCTCCACACCATTGTCCAGCACGGACGGATCCGCCACCCCGCTGCCGATCGTTTTCGCGACTCCGGTGAAGGTGATGGCGCCGAAGAAGTTCATCAAGGCGGCCATCATGATGGCGACCCTTGGTTTCATTGCGCGGGTGGAGACGGAGGTGGCGATCGCGTTGGCCGTATCATGGAAGCCATTGATGAAGTCAAAGGACAGCGCAAGTATGACGACGATCCACAGTATATATATATCCATTCATTCTACCTCTGCTAATCAGAATAGAAGCTCAGCTGTTGCGCATGATGATTGACTCCAGCGTATTCGCCACGTCCTCGCAGGAGTCGGTCGTTTGTTCGAGTCGCTCGTAGAGCTCCTTGCGCTTGATCAGTTCGATCGGATCCTTCACGTCTGTGAACAGCGTGTTGATCGCCAGCCGCAGACGGTCGTCGGCTTCGTTCTCCAGCTCATTCACCGCGATGCAGTGCTCACGCATGGCGAGAAGCTTGCGCTGGGTGAGCAGATGAATCGCCTGCTTGATCTGGTGCACGCTTCGCACGAGCACATCCGCGAAGGCGATCATATGCTCGTCCGCTTTGTGGATATGATACATCTCGAAGCGCGATGCGCATGCCTCGATGCCGTCCACCACGTCGTCAAGCGACTTCACCAGCTCCAGGATGTCCTCCCGCTCGATCGGCGTGATGAACGTCTTGTTCAGTTCCTTGAGGATCATATGCGTATATTGGTCGCAGCGGCTCTCCACTTCCTTCATCTGCCTGGCGAATGTCGAGACATCCCCGAGGTTTGCGATCCCTTGCTTGAAGAAATCCGCCGCTTCCACCAGCGCATCGGCCATTTCTTCAAAAGTCGTGAAGAATACATCCTTTTTCTTGAACATGGTCGTCTCCTTTACTGGACAGAATTCATCAATCTTCGTTCAGACAAACATAAGGATACTCCCTGAATGTTATCGCAATGTTAAATCCATCAAAAATTTTTAGCGGAGCCATAACATTATATTGGCAACGAACATCAAATTTCAAGTCTGCAAATTTCTCTATATTTCGATATTTACTGCGGTATTGACGTTGGTTCCGCACCTGGAGACCGACCATGGAGACGACGCATCAGGTGTTCATCGATTCGCTGTGCTCCGTCCGATGCCTTGCGGTGATCAGCACGCCAGCGACGCAGGTGATCAGCGCGCAGCCGGTGACGATGAACTGATGCTCGAAGGTAACCGGCAGGAGGCCGAGGCCGGACGAGCCTGCCACGGTGCCGGCGGAGAACAGCGCGTAGAAGATGCCGTAGGCTTGACCGCGGTTCTCCTTCGTCGTCGCATGCGCCAGCATGGTGTTGATCGCCGGAAACAGGAAGGCGAAGCCGACGCCGTACAGCGACATCACGGCGTACAGGACGGCCGCGCTGTCAGACTGGCTGAGCAGCAGCTGGCTGACGCCCATGAGACCGAGTCCGATGGAGAAGCTCCGGATCGGCTGCAGGCGGTCGAATATCCTGTTCGTCGGCAGGGCGAAGATCAGGACCGCGACCACGCCGAAGACACTCATCAGCATGCCGCTGAGCCGCGTGCCATAGCCCAGGCTCTCCACGTGCTGAGGCAGCAGATAGGCGATCGCGCCTTGCGAGAACATCAGGAAGAACGCCCCCAGGAACGCGCGGATCATCCCGCTGTTCAGCTCCAGCTTGCGGACCGCGCGCCTGGAGCCTGTCTGAGCACGCCGGTTCGAGCGGAGGAAGATGATGGACAGGACAAGCAGCACCGCGCCGAGCGCAGCGACCGTGGTGAACACGAACGGCACGGAAGTCCGGCTGGCCATGATGCCGCTGTAAGCAGGTCCGATGATCGCCGCGATGCCGACGAACGAACCGGTGATCGCGCTCTGGCTGCCCTGCTTCTCCGTCTTCGTCTGGTTGGCCATGTAGGTGAAGGCCGCCGGCACGATCAGCCCTCCCAGAAAGCCGTGCAGGAAGCGGACGATGAGCAGCATCGGGACGCTGTCGACGAAGTTGTACAGCAGCAGGGAGACGCTCGTCAGGAGCAGGCCCGCCTTCAGCACGACGTTGGCGCCGAGGCGATCCGTGAACACGCCGGCCAGCACATTGCCGAAGGTATTCGTCAGGGAATACATGCCGACGATGAAGCCCGCGATCATCGCACTTGCGCCAAGCGAAGTCGCGAAGGTGCTCATGACGGGAAGCTGCGTGAAGAGATCCAGGAATGTGAACAGGATGATGGCATACATCAGCCAGACGAGCGGGACCGGCTTCACGACGAACAGCCCCTGATCCTGTCTGCGCTTCAGCATCCGTTCGAGGATGAAGTTGCCGATCGGCACGAAGGCGGCCATGAGCGAGAGAAGCGTCCAGCCGAAGCGCCATTGGACGCGGATCTGGGCATAGACGATGGCTGCGATATAGACCATCACGATGTAGCCGTGTACCGTCCCGACCAGCGTAACCGCATATGGCATGCCCGCCCAATATTTGAGCGGCATGGCGATGCACAGCAGCACGAGCAGCGATGTCCCGTCGATGATGCCGGTCCACCGCACCAGGTTAATCGGATGAAGAAAGGTTCGGATCGATTGCAAGTTGATAGACTCCTTTACTATCGATGGATGGATATTCTGCATATTTAAGTATATCGCATTTTTCATCCATGCATCTGAAATATTTCGACGATTCCTTGACAGCAATGTGTTCTGGTCATTCGTCGCAGGAGATTCTGCATAGATTCCCATCGGGGAAGGCATAATACCGCATGAAAACCATTCTTCAGGAGGATAGACCAATATGCCTTCAAGAGCAGAAAGCAGCATGCAGGAGAATACGCCTCTGGCCCAGGCGCAGAATGCCGTCGATCGGCTCTCCAACGCCGTGGCCGATGCGGAGACCCATCCGAGCGAGACATTGATCAAGCAGGCTCATCAGGCGGAAGAGCGGACGAAGAACGCCCTGTCCAGCCTGGATGACGCGGAGCATCAGGAGCCGGTCGAGAGGCTGGTGGAGCGTTTCGAGGAGCAAGAGTCGCAGCTGGCACGGACGGAATCCGAGATGCCATAAACATCGCAACAACAAAACCCTCAGAACCCGTGTCATCACTGACCGGTTCCTGAGGGTTTGTTTGTACGCAGGGTAAGTGCGGATCCACTCTCAACGATCTGTTTCCCCATTGGCATCCTCCGTTGCTCTGAAGAAACGGTCGCACTCCCTCGCCACGATCCCCGGACATTCATCCGCACTGGCACCCGGATCCTTGGCATGCGATCACCTCACACCACGTATTCAGCCCTCTGTTCCCGCTTCATCGGTATAGCGGATGACAACGATCCCGCCGTTAAAGAGCATGATGAAGAAAACCAGAAACGCCAATACGTTATGCGGCTTGAAATCCGTCCTGGCTGGAGAAGGAACTGAAGATCTCGATCAAGGCGATCAACGTCGCCACACCGATGACGATGTTCAACCACTGCATCGTCTACCCATCCATCCGGCGCTTCTGAAGTGGATCTCCCACGAATGATCATTCAGCCAGCGACAGGCTCCTACCGATTGCTCCGGGTCCTGGCCCGGGACCAGATTTCATTAATCGGCCATCGAATAAGTTGTCCGCAACAGGAGCGGTGCATCAGATCAAAGGGCGTCTTCCGATCTGCTTCGCCTTCTCATAGGCGAAGATCGCCATGGTGTTGTAGCGGATGTTGTTATTCTCCGGGATATAGCGAGTCCGGGACGATCTCTTGCGATCCTCCCACGGATGATTGGGCTTCTCCCGATATTCCTCGGTTTGCATATATTGATAATGCGCATCTCTGAATTGCGCCGCCCGTACGACGTCCGCCTCGGAAGCCGACTTCTTCAGCGCGTGCCGCGACGACAGCAGGACGACGTGGTCCACATCCTGCTTGGTAACCGCAGCCCGCATCCCCCATTCCACGACCTCACGTTCACGTGAGATCCGTTCGATCGTCTCGTACTCGTCCGGCGCGTGCTTGCGCAGATAGGCCATCTCGGCCGGCGTCAGCTTCTTGCCTGTCTTGAACTTGTCGATCAGGGACCTGACCTGGAGGCCGCTTCCTTCCTTGCCAGTGCGGAAGGCTTGCAGCCCCATGGCGACGCGACGGGCCTCCTCCATCCACGTCTGTCTGGCATCGGCCTTGCGCTCTGTCTTCTCGCCCTGGGCCGCGCTCCCTTGGCGTGAAGCCGGCTCCTGCCTGACATATCGGGACCAGACCGATTGGCCAGCTGATGATATGATGGTCATATTCGTTCACCCCTGATCTGCTGATTATACTTCTAATCCTTATATCGACCGACAGACGCCATTTTGGAATACATTGCTAAGAAAAATGCCAGCTGCTCCATTGAATCAATCCAGGTATAATACCGACACAAAAATAAAAACTGTCCTGTGAATCAGCTCATTGTCTGGTTCTGCAGGACAACTGTGCCATTGCATTATTGGCTTTCTTCTTGACTCACCATGATGATATATTTATTAAACGTTTCAGGAATGAGTCCGGCCTTGATTGCAATACTGCATTCTGATTTGTATAGCGAATGGTGGCTTTTCTTGTATTCCTGGCTGTTTGGATTATTAAGCCATCCCAACAGCAAAAGCTGTTCAAACCCCAGCAGTTCTATCTCTTTAAGAGATTCAACCTCTGCGATGGCTCTCATAGCTGCACCATCTCTGGCTGAAAAATATGGAATGTTCTTACTGGCCGAGTTATGATCTACTGATTGCCTGTCAACTCCGACCATGAGTACGCTGGCATCAAAGAGAACAGGACGATGCAACGCTTGATGAAGCTGCATCATTCCACTTGTGAATCCAATATTTTTCTTGACAACGATTCTTTGAGGTGGTCAGGCAACTCTTCATCGTCCTCTTCGCTCATTATTTCTTCTCTAAACGGAGTTAATATTTCGCTATTCAGTTTCAGCATTTGAATGTCCTTCTCCAGCTCAGAAAAAGAAACGTACCCATGACGGTATGCATTAATCAATAGATCATACATGGTCTCATCGATATATGGATTCTCGTTGCTGATGAGTTCCTTGGCTTGTTTTTGATCACGGACAATGGCTTGATGAAATGTCTTTTTGATAAATTCGTAGTCATCCATATAGGTTGAAACATCATCGATATAATGTTCTTCTGCCAAACGGTAGATAACAGCTTTCAATGGCAATTCATAATGAATGGTCAGCCCGTAACACAGGATTACAACATCCGTCTTGTCAGCTTCCTTAAAAGCATTTTTATGAATAATCTCCAACCATCTTTCGATGCTCTTCCTCAGTGCCTCATCAGGCAATAAAAATTCAGCTGCGAATCGACTTGCTTTTTGTTCTTCTTTATCCTTCAGGTCAGCCAAGGAACACACATGGTGATCCCTGTGAATCAGATAGTGGTAATATTCATGTGCAGCGGCAAAAATCTGGTTGACCAAAGGTTGTTGACTATTCAACACAATGAATACATTTTCGTTATGATGTGGTGGAATAAATAAAAAGGCATCGAGACAGGGATTATCGAAATGCTGGCTTTCGAAAAAAACATGCTGTTCCTTCGATGCAATATAGCGAAATATATTCCTGCCCAAAGGGGCTTCTAATCCGTAAGCAGCTCTTTTTTCACGCGCCAGTTTCTTGATCTCCCTGATCTCCGTTCGATCAAATGCATCCATTTCAAAATCATACCGTATCTGAGAGTAAGCAGCCAGAAACGCTTCAAAATTCGAACCTGCAACGTCAATCATTTGGCACACCTTTTGTTAATCGCAAGATATTTCAGACGAATGCTGATTCTGTCCAGTACCTCCATCAGGTTGTCTTTGTCGGAACCCTGCATTTTTCCCATCATCAATAAGACAGGATCCAGTTCTTCACGCTGAAAATACCTGTCTGGAGGATAACCCGTTTTTTCACAAAAAACTCGCAGGGTTTCAAGTGTTGGAATTACCTTTTCATTTTCCAGTTGTGATAAGGTCGAGCGATGGACTCCAAGTTCATCTGCCATTTCCTGTTGAGTTCGATTTGCCCGGAACTTTTTCAGATCAATCGCAAACTGATTCACATTAAATTTGATTACAGACATATCCATTCTCCTTCATCTTTGTTGTTAATTTTAACATCGACGATAATATTATTCAATATATGTTATTCATGATAACAGTTATTGTTTCCAATTTGATCTTGAACATACAAATGCCAATGGCGAAAATGACAAAAAGACACCCGGAAGTGAGGTCCTCACTTCCAGGTGTCCTTTGAACTCATGATCGATCAGGTTCGATCACGAGATTACATCATGTCCATGCCGCCGCCCATGTTCGGTCCGCCGGACTTGGTTTCCTCCGGCTTGTCGGCGATGACCGCTTCCGTCGTCAGGAACATGGCTGCAACGGATGCCGCGTTCTGCAGCGCGGAACGGGTAACCTTGGCCGGGTCAACGATGCCGGCTTCGAACATGTTCACCCATTCGCCGGTGGCAGCGTTGTAGCCGACTCCGAGCGGTTCCTTCTTCAGGCGCTCCACGATAACGGAGCCTTCTTCACCAGCGTTGCTTGCGATCGTGCGAACCGGAGCTTCGAGAGCCTTCAGCACGATGTTGACGCCGGTTCTTTCATCGTCGTCGGATACTTCAACTGCAGCAACGTCCTTGTATACGTTGATCAGAGCCGTACCGCCGCCGGATACGATACCTTCCTCGACAGCTGCGCGAGTCGAGTTCAGCGCGTCTTCGATGCGCAGCTTGCGTTCCTTCAGCTCGGTCTCCGTAGCAGCGCCAACCTTGATGACCGCTACGCCGCCGGACAGCTTCGCCAGACGCTCTTGCAGCTTCTCCTTGTCGAATTCGGAGGTTGTTTCTTCGATCTGAGCCTTGATCTGGTTGACGCGAGCCTGGATGTCTTCCTTGCTGCCTGCGCCGTCGACGATGATCGTATTTTCCTTCGTAACGCGAACTTGACGCGCGCGTCCGAGCTGATCGATCGTGGTCGATTTCAGCTCCAGACCGAGTTCTTCCGTGATCACCTGGCCGCCCGTCAGAGCAGCGATGTCGCCCAGCATAGCCTTGCGGCGGTCGCCGAAGCCAGGAGCCTTGACAGCCACGCAGGTGAAGGTGCCGCGCAGCTTGTTGAGCACCAGCGTAGCTTGCGCTTCGCCCTCAACATCTTCAGCGATGATCAGGAGCGGCTTGCCGGTTTGCACGATCTTCTCAAGAACCGGCAGGATCTCCTGGATGTTGCTGATCTTCTTGTCGGTGATCAGGATGTACGGATCTTCCAGAACAGCTTCCATCTTGTCCGTGTCAGTGACCATGTATGCGGAAGTATAGCCGCGGTCGAATTGCATACCTTCGACAACTTCCAGCTCGGTCTCGATGCCCTTGGACTCTTCGACCGTGATCACGCCGTCGTTGCCAACCTTCTCCATCGCTTCTGCGATCAGTTGGCCAACTTCCTCGTCAGCAGCGGAGATGGCTGCAACTTGCGCGATCGATTGCTTGCCTTCGATCGGCTTCGCGATCCTGGAGATGCCTTCTACAGCTGCCTTGACAGCCTTCTCGATACCCTTGCGGATCACCATCGGGTTAGCGCCGGCAGTTACGTTCTTCAGACCTTCACGGATCATGGCTTGCGCCAGCACCGTAGCCGTCGTCGTACCGTCACCGGCTACGTCGTTGGTCTTCGTAGCCACTTCCTTGACCAGTTGGGCGCCCATGTTCTCGAACGGATCTTCCAGCTCGATCTCCTTGGCGATCGTGACACCGTCATTGGTGATGAGCGGGCTGCCGAACTTCTTCTCGAGCACAACATTGCGACCCTTCGGGCCGAGAGTAACCTTAACAGCGTCTGCCAGTGCGTCCACACCGCGCAGCATCGCACGGCGCGCATCTTCGCTGAACTTGATTTGCTTTGCCATGGTTCTCTTACCTCCTGCAAATGATGATTCTCAGATTTGGAACGATTGAACGCTCTCTATGCGATACGGACTTCAAACAAGTCGGTCAGGCGCACGATCAGGAGAGAATCGCCAGAACGTCGCCTTCGCGCATGATCAGGTATTCCTTGCCCTCAATCTTCACTTCAGTACCTGCATACTTGGAGAAAATCACGCGGTCTCCCTCTTTCAGCTCGAGCGGGATGCGTTCTCCGTCTTTCAGATGGCCGCTGCCTACCGCTACTACCTTGCCTTCTTGCGGCTTCTCCTTGGCAGTCTCAGGCAGTACGATGCCGCTTGCAGTCGTTTCTTCTTTCGCGATTGGTTCGATGACTACGCGATCGCCGAGTGGTCTGATCATGTGAGAATAACCTCCTTGTTACTATGTTTTCATATGGAATGTTATGTGTAGAAATCAATTGTTAGCACTCGCCCAGACCAAGTGCTAACAACAATTACTATATTAATGACTTCGATTCTGATTTTCAAGTGGTTTTGCTCAAATTTCGCAAAAAAAATTCCATTCGTTGGCCGCTTCATCTCATGCAGCTTGTCGGGCACAACCTTTACTAGGATGTCCAACCGCTTCCGGTTTATTCCTGTTCCTCCAGACACAACGAGAACGCCTCGAGATTCAGGTCTCCTGAAGGCGTTCTTCCATCGCTTGCAGCTTCAGCTGTTGCTTCCTGTATACTTTCCTGGAGAAGAAAATGCTGAGTTCATACAACAGGATAAGCGGGAAATAGACGATCAGCGCGGATACGAGGTCGGGCGGCGTGATCAGGGTGCTGACGACAACTAACACAACATATGCGGCCTTGCGGGCTTTTATTAATACATGAGGCGTCAGGATATGTACGGTCGTCAGGAACAGCACCACCACGGGCAATTCAAACACCAGCGTCACCGGGATCAGGATGTTGAACATGAACGAGAAATATTGGGCGATCCCGTAAGTCTCCGTCAGTTCCATCGATTGCGCGAGGAACAGCGTAAAGGAGAACGCCAGCGGGAAAACGACGAAATACGCAAAGGCCAATCCGAACAAACCAAGCACAACGGCCACAGGGATGTAATACAGAGCCGCCCGGCGCTCCTTGTCGTGGAGTCCCGGACTGACGAACCGCCAGATCTGGAAGATCGCGAACGGGAGCGAGATCAGGATCGCCGCCAGCATCGCGACATTAATATAGATGCGGAGGGAGTCCCAGGGCGAGAACACATTGAGCTCGAACTCGGCCACCGGCGGCCTCTCGATCAGATACTGGATGATCGGTTGAGCCACGATGAATCCGACGACAAGCGCCAAAACAAAAACGATCACGATGCGTACCGCGCGCGTGCGCAGTTCGTCCAAGTGATCGACCAAAGTCATCTCCTTATCTGACTTCAACAGCTTCACCTGCCAGTCCGTTTACTCCGGCAATCTGCGATCCTGCGCCTGGGATGAACCGGTGTCCTGCGAACCGCTGATCTCGCGGCCTTCCACTTCCTTGCGCTGCGGCTGGGGCTCATCGTCGATGAGTTCCTTGGCACCCGCCTTGAATTCGCGAAGCGTTCTGCCAAACGCGCGGCCCAGTTCAGGCAGCTTGCTCGGCCCGAACAGGAGCAGCACGACGACCAGTATGAGGATCAAACCGCCCAATCCGATATTACCAAGACCCATATCTAAACATCCTCCTCAAGGGGTTCCTGCGAAACCAATCGCATTCGATGCCTGACACATCCGTCGATTCAATGTTCCAGGCTGAATAAATTGTACAATAAGGGATAACAGAAGTCCAATTCGCGAGGCTTTCGACATAAAATTGTCGGAATTGGAGCGACCGTCGACAGACCGCGTATGGGCACCCGTTCCTCCACGATCCAGGTGAGAAGGTGAGCGGGGATATGGATCGGAATGGTTACTTCGAGACCGCGGAATGGCCGGTGATGCTCTGCAGCGCTTGCGGCAGCACATCCAGCACAGCGGCGAGGCAGATATGCACCCACTTCGGATGGTCCGGCAGATTCAGGATCAGGGTACGTCCGCGAACCCCGCAGATGCCGCGCCACAGCAGAGCCTGTCGGTTGTGTTGCAGGCCCGCCGCACGCATCGCCTCGGCCAGACCCGGCACTTCCCGGTCGATGACGCGAGACGTCGCCTCCGGCGTCACGTCACGCGCGCCAAGGCCCGTTCCCCCGGTCGTAATGATCAGATCGGCATGGTGGTAATCGGCCATCTCAATGAGCGCGGCCATGATCTCGTCCATCTCATCAGGCACCACGCGATAATCGACAACTTCTCCTAGCATGTCCTCTTCTACCAGTTCCCGGATGATCTGAGCGCTTGCGTCTTCCTTTTCCCCTCGTGCTCCCCTGTCACTGGCAGTCAGTATAGCTGCTTTCCAGCGCATATGAGCTCTCCTCCCGAACGATAACCGTATGGTTAGCCTCGATCTCGGACGACGATCTCTCTATGTTCCGTCAGGATCACATCCATCGAGATGTCATGCGGCTCAGCCGGAACGCTCGCCACGACCTGCAGATCGAAGCACGGAGCAACGAGCAGCGGCCGCTCTGCGGTGTCTGGCACAGTTGGATGTGCACCGCCTGCATATCCGATGTCTGGCGCGCACTCACGTGCCGGTTCGACCAGGCCAGCGAGATAGCGGTCATAGTATCCGCCGCCGTATCCGATGCGTCGACCCGCCGGATCGAACACCGCTCCAGGCACGAGGATCATCGCGGCCGACGAAGGATCATCCACCGCGGCGAGGCCGGGATGCGGCTCCCGGATGCCGTAAGGCGACGTTGTCTCCGTGTCTGCGAGACTCCCGATCCGATGGAAGATCATGCGGCGCTCATCAGGCAGCGTGCGGGGTACGGCGACCGCAATCCCTTCCGTCCAGCACCAATGAAGGAATGGCAGCACATCCACCTCGGAGCGGAAGGGGAGATAGGACAGCACCGTTGCCGGTTGGCCGTTATGTATGCGGAGCTTGTCCAGCTGCTGCTGCAACAACCTCCACAGCTTGTCGCAGATGATGGCGGACTTGCTCGCCCTCACTTCCGGAGGGAGCTTGTCCCGCTTCCCGATGATCTGCTTGCGCAGCGCGATCTTGCGCTGCTTCGCGTCCTGGCTGCTCATGCCGGGCTGCTTCGTCATCTCGCATACCTCGACCTTTCTTCATCCTCCACGCCGTGATCTGACTGCGATCTGATTACAGTGTGATCCGGCTTCGCCTGTAAGCCATGAACTGAATGCGATCTGCTTGCAGTGTGATCCGGCTTCACCTGTAAGCCATGATCTGAATGCGACCTGCTTACAGTATGATCCTGTTTCGCCTGTACGTCGTGACCAGGTTACGGCTTGCACGCCTTACGATCCAGCTGACCGGCGTCTCCCGACCTTTTTCTTCTTTAGTAATAGCTATGGTCAGGTGATCCTATATCGCCCGATTTCTGGCTTGTACTGCCAGTGTATCACAATCGCAAGCAACTAACTACTCCATAAGAGAGCCTGATGGCATCGATTGCTCAACTTGCAGGCTCGTTCAGGACTTTGACTCTGTCATCAGCGGGCTAGTTATCCATGGCGATCTTGAGCTCAGCGACGACCGGCATATGATCAGATGAGGTTGTTTTGATCGTCCAGGCGTTGATCGCGCTAACGAAGGGGCCAGTGAAGATATGATCGATCTCCGCTCCGAGATAGAATGTGCCGGAGTCATGGATCAGCTCGGCCTTGCGCCATGGTTCGTTGAGGCTCTGCAACAGATCGTGAGTCCCGTCCATATTCAGATCGCCCAGGAAGATCGCCGGGCCATCCACGGCATGCAGCTTGTCAAGAATGATCGGCATCTGCATCCGCCGCTCATCCTCCAGCACGCCCAGATGGGTCGTGAACAGCGTCAGCTCGTAGTCGCCGATCTGCACTTTGGCAGACAGCAAGGCGCGATTTTCCTTGATGCCCGGAAGCGGTTCGACCTTCTGGTCAACAAGCGGGTACTTGCTCAGGATCGCATTGCCGTATTCAGCAATCCCATAATATTGAATGGAGGGAGAGAAAAAAGCATCCATATTAAGCGCTTTCTTTAAATATTTGACTTGATCGACAAACTTGCTCCGTATGTGGAATCTGTCAACTTCCTGGAGTGCGACGATATCCGGTTCACCATGCAGGATGTCGGCAACGATCCGGT
Source organism: uncultured Paenibacillaceae bacterium (assembly GCA_937957685.1). Lineage (GTDB taxonomy): Bacteria > Bacillota > Bacilli > Paenibacillales > DA-C8 > Insulibacter. The sequence continues at coordinate 15,671 of CALGAO010000126.1, read as the reverse complement.
TCAGATTGACGCGGCCATCCAGCCCTCTCGCATGACGAATGTTGAAGGTCATCACGCGCAGGTATTTCTCCGTTCCCACAGGAATCACCATGCTTTGCACATCGATATCTTCCGGAATCGCCTCTTCCGAAAGTGGAATAGCAGAAAACCATGCCCACGTCATCATGAAGACGACAGCAGCCAATTGAAGCAGAACAGGCCTGTTGACAACCGTCGTCCACCCCATGCTGGATGACCTCCCGTTTCCCTATTCCCCCTTTTTCTTTTATAATACTACAAGGGAAAACGGTGTGACACGTTCTAACTTCTGGAAATCGACATGGAACGCGTTGATTCGACATAAGGCTATCTGGGGTGGCTGACGCTGCCTTACATCGGTGCCAGGATCCGGTTGGCTTGAGGACGCATCAACAACCGGCTGACGTGAGGATGCAACCTGGCGCAAGTCTTTGGTGCGACGGCGATTTGTCACCGCATCCTGTGCGATCAGCCGTATCGACGACCGCCGACCTCGACCGAGTTGTACGATGTTTCATACAAAACCTTCGACCTGGCGACACTTCTCGGCCGTTTTGTACGATCTTTCGTACAAAACTTTCGACGTGGCGCCGCTTCCCGGCCGTTTTGTACGATCTTTCGTACAAAACCTTCGACGCGACGCTGCTTCTCGGCCGTTTTGTACGATCTTTCATACAAAACCTTCGACGTGGCGCCGATTCCCGATCGTTTTGTACGATCTTTCGTACAAAACCTTCGACCTGGCGCCGATTCCCGATCGTTTTGTACGATCTTTCGTACAAAACTTTCGACGCGACGCTGCTTCTCGGCCGTTTTGTACGATGTTTCATACAAAACCTTCGACCTGGCGCCGCTTCTCGACCGTTTTGTACGATCTTTCGTACAAAACCTTCGACCTGGCGCCGATTCCCGATCGTTTTGTACGATCTTTCATACAAAACCTTCGACGTGGCGCCGCTTCTCGGCCGTTTTGTACGATCTTTCGTACAAAACCTTCGACGCGGCGCCGCTTCTCGGCCGTTTTGTACGATCTTTCGTACAAAACCTTCGACGCGGCGCAACCACTGAAGCACCTATCCATATCGTATGCCGGGCGGCTTACGAACATGATTGCAGGAGGTCCATTATGCTACTTCAAGCAGTAGGTATACATAAATATTACGCGGCAACGCCGATCCTCACCGATATCACCATGCATGTCAACGAGGGAGAGAAGATCGGACTGGTCGGCGTCAACGGCGCCGGCAAATCCACTCTTCTCCGCATACTCGCCGGCGAGGAATCCTACGACAGCGGCACGATCCACAAGCAGAAAGACCTGCGGATCGGTTACCTGGCGCAGAATGGCGGACTGGACTCCAACCGGACGCTGCATGACGAGCTGCTCTCCGTATTCTCGGGGTTGCTCGACATGGAATCGGAGCTGCGTCAGCTGGAGTCAGAGATGGCGTCAGCCACAGGCAGCCGATTGGAGCAGGTGATGAAGCGCTACGCCGATCTGTCCGAGCAATTCCGCGAGCAGCGCGGCTATGAAACCGAGGCGAGAGTGCGAAGCATGCTCTCCGGCATGGGCTTCGGCGCCTACCATCCGGATACAAGAGTCAGCTCGCTGAGCGGCGGTCAGAAGACTCGCCTGGCGCTTGCCAAACTGCTGCTGCAGGAACCGGATATCCTCATGCTGGACGAACCGACCAACTATCTGGATATTCCCACCTTGACCTGGCTCGAGGACTATCTGCGCAGTTATCGCGGCGCGATCATCATCATCTCCCATGACCGGTACTTTCTCGACGCGGTGGTGTCTTCGATCATCGAGCTGGACAGGACGAAGCTCACTCGCTATACGGGCAACTACACGAAATTCGTCGAACAGAAAGCGGCGGACTATGAAAATCGCATGAAACGCTACGAACAGCAGCAGGAGGAGATCGCCAGACTGGAGGATTTCGTGCAGCGCAATCTGGCCCGTGCGTCCACATCCTCACGAGCCAAGAGCCGCCGCAAGGTGCTGGAGAAGATGGAACGCCTGGAACGGCCGGCAGGGGAGATCAAGCCGTTCCAGTTCACCTTCGCGATCGACCGGGTGACGGGGCATGACGTGCTGACAGTTTCCGGTCTGAGTTATGCCTACCAGGATGGCGAGCCGATCTTCCGCAATGTCAATCTTCGGCTGACACGAGGCGACAGCGCTGCGCTTGTCGGGCCGAACGGCATCGGCAAGTCCACTTTGCTAAAGGTGCTCGTCGGCGAACTGCAGGCTAGCGAGGGTACGGTACAATGGGGATCCAATGTGAAGATCGGTTACTACGATCAGGAACACGAGAGCCTGAACCCGGACAACACGGTGCTGGAAGAAGTGTGGAGCGCCTATCCGCATCTGGAGGAAGTGCGGATCCGAAGTGTGCTTGGCGGCTTCCTGTTCAGCGGCGAGGCGGTGGAGAAGAAGATCAGCATCTTGAGCGGCGGTGAGCGCGCCAGAGTCTCGCTTGCCAAGCTGATGCTGAAGAACGCCAATGTGCTGATCTTCGACGAGCCCACGAACCATCTCGATCTGTACAGCAAGGAAGCGCTCGAAGCCGCGCTGATCGATTATGAAGGCACCCTGCTGTTCGTCTCCCACGACCGTTATTTCCTGAACAAGATGGCCGACCGGGTGCTCGAGATGAGCCGTGACGGTATTCAGTATTTCCTGGGAAATTATGATGATTATTTGGAAAAGAAAAACGAACTTGTCGAACTGCAACAACTGACGGACGCCAATCCAGCCGCAAGCAACAGCAAGGCTAGTCCTACTCCATCGCGGCAGGCGAATGCTGCTCATACGCCCGGTGGTCCCGAGCCATCAGTCAAGCCGGCGGCGCTCTCCTACGAGGAAGAGAAGCGGGCGAAGCGCGAAGAGCGCGCTCGGCAGCGCCGATTGGAGCAGCTTGAGGAGGAGATTGCCCGCTTCGAGGAACAAATCGCGGCTGCCGAGAAGCAGTTGCTGGATCCGGCGAATTTCAACGATTATATCAAGCTGCAACAGTTGAACGAATCATTGGAGAAAGACCGGCAAAGGCTGGAGGAGCTTGTCGAGGAGTGGGGATCTCTGCTCGAATAGATGACCGGTGTGCTGTAAGCAGATTTACTGGGCTTACGTTAGCTTCTACTGCCTCGGTTTCCGCTGTCAGCAAGATTGTTCCGGCTTATTCGCGCCTTGACAGATGCGCTTGCTCCTCTTCGGAGACCAGGAGCAGAATCGGCGCAGCCGCATAGACGATCATCGTGCCGGCTGCCACGATGCCGGAATCATTCAGCGCCAGAGCCACGATCGCCCCGATGATAATCGCCGTGAATCCTCCCATCCAGACGGGGCGCGTCTCCTGCCAGGCACTGAACACTCCTTTCGGCTTGAACAGCAACACCGACAGAACGAATATGCCCGTCAGCAGCACCTTTCCCCAGGCGGACACGCGGATCAGATTTAGATTCATCTGCAACTTGCGTACGATGATGCCGATGATCAGATCGATGCGTCCCGCCGTCAACAGATCCATCGCCCTCCCGATATGGCTCTTGCCCTCTGCCCCGCTTATGTTCAGCCACTGGTTCATCGCCCAGAGCAGCAGCAGGCCAACCAACAGAAGCCCAGCCACGATCCACAGGAGATGGATCGTCCTCAGCCTCCTCAACCTCTCACGTCCATATATGCCCAACCAGGCAACGCCAAATGCCGCACATGCCGTCAGCGCGCCACCCGCATTGGTGCCCCCGTTCGGCGCGGCCATGTACAAGGTGATCCCCAGCAACATTGCACCACATACGGCCGCCAGGAGTCCCGGATGGATGCGCTCGAGACCAGCCCCCCGGGTATGCCTGCTCTGTCTCGGCGGCAGCATCCGGGCTGACATCTCTGCGACCCCAGGTTCATGGCTGCCCGACAGCTTCTTGTCCGCTTCGCCCATGCCGACGATTCTCGCTTCCTGCACGATCATCGTCATGGCCAATATCGCACTGCCCACGAGCACGCCCATATACTCATTGCCAAGCCCGTAATACCGGGCGCCGATCATCGGATCATAGCCCATGATCGAATACTTCAGAAGTCTCGATCCCGCAAGTCCGTCTGTAAGCAGGACGATCACATTGGCCACGGCGATGAGGAAGATGCTCACCCGATCGGGCAGCATCACGCAGCACAGACTGAGGAGCAGCACCACGACGACGAGAACCGCCGCCTGGATGAGCGGCTTGTATCCCGGGATCAGGCCAAGCAGCAGGATCCCGAGGGGCGCCGTCAGCACCGACACAATCGGCAGACGCATCCACTTCAGTTGCCTGTGCCAGCGCATCAGCACCATCAGCAAGCCAAACAACAACACCAGCACCTCATACCCGACAAATATCGCCACGATATTCGTCCGCAGCTCATACACATGCTGCATCCTGGTCACATCCTCAAGCAACCAGGTCAGCGCATCCGGCCTGTCGGTTCGCTCCGCCGCAAACCCCAGCCAGTCCCCTTCGACCGGAATCCCGACAGCAGCAAGCAACGTCGGTCCCAGATCATGCAGGGAGATGAGCCCCGGCCTTTTCGTCGTCGGCGACGTCAGCAAGCCCGGACCACCAGCCTGCTGATCGGCCCGATGCTCGTACAGGACGAATGGCGTGACATGCAGCTTGGCGCGGGCAGCAGCAGCATGCGGCTGCGGCGACATGATCCACAGCTGGGCATGGCCCTGCGTCTCGATCAGGTCCGTCAGCTGACCGATCAGCTCATCGAGCTTCCGCAGCTCCCTCCACCTTACCTGGTCTCCATGCTCCGACGTGTAGTTGCGCCGCTCCTGATCCAGCGAATACCAATCTCCATATTCGATCAGGATGACAGCAGGAGATGCTGGATCAGCGCCTTCCTTGGCAGACAGGGCGCTTGCGGCGGCCAGCAAGCTCCCGGCGTCCGTCCTGTAGCCATATGGGCTGTCCGGGTCCTGCACCAGCCAATCATCCGAGATATTCCCGCCAGGCACCTTGCCTGTCGAGCTCAAGAGCATCAGGGGCGCATCGCTTCTCACGCCCTCGCCATCATATCGATGGCCATATACAGCCACCCGAACCCCATGCTCGTACAGCGCATCGCCCAACTTCCCGATGCTCGCGCCGTACGTCTGCGACTCGTTGACCTTCACCAGATACCCGAGCTCGGGCACGACGATCTCGCCAGTGAACGCCCTGAGCCCGGTGAAACGCTCGTAACGTTCACGAATGTCCGAAGAGCGGCCATGGGCCATCGCCCCCTCCTCATCCGCCACCCGATAAGCCTGTATCCCCGACGGGACGATGGCCGGAGCTCCGGCGTTGATGGACATATACACATCCTCGATCCCGCGTTCCGGCGTCCTGATGTTCAGCGCCGCGACCCAGCCCTGTTCCGCAAGCCGCTTCATATGCGGCATCTGCTTCAGGACAAGCGGGGTCCATTCCTGGAATGACAGACCCGGCACAGAGACGATGAGGACCATGTCCGGATGATCCCCCGGAACAGTTGTGGATAATGAGGTTGTCCCGGATTCCTCATCCACAGCCGAGGATGCCGGGATGTTCATCGCCCACGCGACCGGTGATCGGAAGGTGATGACAGAACCGCACAGCCATGCAGACAGCCCCAGGACCACGATGAAAGAGCGAAGCAATATGCGCATGATTACACGACCTCTGAATGCTGGTGATATTCACCCCATTTTCTCCAAATCCAGGCACAAACATACCCCCCATAACTTGTCCACAACGAAAAACAGGATAAAATCAATATATTCACAAATCTATCCACATTATCCACAGCATTTGACAGAATCATCCACAAAGTTATTCAACATCATCCGACAAAACAAACCCGTAATTCACTTGTTTTCGCAAAAGTTACTCACATTGTCCACATGGGTTGTGGATATCTTTATAAACAGGGACTATGGAACTATGTGATCAATCGAAAACACAATCTTATCCAACGGCGATCGACGTTTATGAGCCTGACGTCTCCCGGTTCCTTGACAAACCTGGTCAAGCCAACCAAAACCAACGAGTCCATCATATGCTGTCCCAAATGGTACAGAATGTTGGGTGGAGACGAATGTTGCCGCGTCGTCGACAAACAGGAAAAACGGTCGATCTCAACGCCTGAGAGAGGATTTTTTCTTCTCTCACGCTTCTCCGATCACTTACGCAGACCTGAGAGAAGATATCTCCGCTCTTTTCCATACAAAAAGAAGAGGAGCTGCTCGTCAGCCAGCGGTCATTACTGACTTTCGAAACAGCCCCTGCTCCCTAACGCAACGTCCAACGCCATGTTCAATCAATATTTGCCGAAGTCCTGGTCGTTCAGATTGATCCTGACGGGCCTGGTTGCATCGTCATCCGCATTGGCTCCCTGAGCGGACGCCTGCCGTGCTTTCTCTCGGGACATCTTCTCGAACAGCTCCAGCAGATCGGGACGGAGGTCATCCATCGACGGATAACCGCCAGCCTGCTTCGCTCTCAGCCTGAAGCGATTCACCTGCTCCTTCAGCACCTGAGCCTGAGCGGACAGTTCCTCGCTCGTCGCTGCCCCTTCTTCCAGAGACGCCGAAGTCTTCTGCACCACCTGGGATACCTGCAGGACCCCCTGATTGATCTGGCTGATGCCAACCGCCTGCTCATTAGGACGCCTTGGCGATATTGTCGATGAGCGAGGCAACCCTGGCCACGTCGTCCACGATCTGCTGCAGGGCATCGGCCGTCTCCTTCGCGATCTGCGTGCCTGTCTCCGCCTTCCTGATGGATCCTTCGATCAGATCGGTCGTTTCCTTGGCAGCGTTGGCGGAACGTGCCGCCAGATTCCGCACCTCTTCCGCTACCACCGCGAAGCCCTTGCCGTGCTGTCCGGCTCTTGCCGCTTCCACCGCGGCATTCAGCGCGAGGATATTGGTCTGGAAGGCGATCTCGTCGATCACCTTGATGATCTTCGAGATGTTCTGCGAAGCCTCGTTGATCTCGTCCATCGCGGTGAGCATTTCCTTCATCTGGTTGTTGCCCTGGATCGCCTTCTGCTTCGCCGCCTCTGCCAGCTCATTCGCCTGATTGGACGAATCGGCGTTTTGCTGCGTTTGCGCAGCGATTTCCTCGATCGAGGCGGACAGCTGCTCGACGGAGCTGGCCTGTTCGGTCGCCCCTTGCGACATCGTGGTGCTGAGCTCCGAGATCTGATAAGCGCCGGCCGCCACCTGCTCCATGGCCGTCTGAATATTCGACATCGTGTCGTTGAGATTGTCAGACATCTTCCTGAACGAAGCCGCCAGCTTCCCGATCTCGTCCCTGGAGTCGATGTCGATGACCACATTCAGATCCCCGTCGGCGATTTTGTCCGCGGCGACCACCAGCTTGTTGAGCGGCTTGCTGAACGTTCTGGCGATGATGATGCCCAGTGCGATCGACACGATCATCATCACGATGACGATCACGATCATCGATACGCCGGTGGCCTCCGTTTGTGCAGCCAGTTCAGACTCCACCCGCTTGCCGTTGGTCTTCCTTAATTCGAACATATCCTGGATCTGGCTGTTTGTCGCATTGGCATGGATGCCGCCCTCGTTCATCATCAGAGCCATCGCTTCCTCCTGCCTTCCGGCAAGCGCCAGTTCGATCACATCATCCCGGACCGCTCTGTATTGCTCCAGCGAGTCCCGCAACGAAGCAAAGGACTCCCTGGTGGCGTCGCTCTGGATCGAGTCGTAGAATGCATCCAAGGTTCGCGTCGATCTTCTCGTCCAGCTCATTGATTTCAGTCCTAAGCTGCTGCATCTTCTCCCGGTCCGTGATCAGCACGATGTTCGTCAGTTTGACCCGCATGGCGTTAAAGTCGATGCCGGCCGACCCCAGATCACCGAACGATATCCCGTAGTTGGCGTACAGATTCTGATAATCCTTGTCCACGCTGTTCATGTTCATATATCCGTACAGCCCCATCAAACCGCCGATGATGGATACGATCACAAACGAGGAGATCAATTTCGTGGAGATTCTCAAATTATTGAACCATTTCATACTCATGCCCCCAATTGGTTAATGGTGATTCGATACTTCCGATACGATTCTTCCGATACCATGAAGCTCCATCCATGCCTCACACCTGTCATCTGAACCAGGCGAATCATTATCTTACTCCCCTTCTGCGAGTCTTGTCCGTCACACCAGCCCTGCCGCAAACGCTCATCCTCATCGCCTTAACCTCACCTCGATCTATGTATCTGCCCTGTCGAATCCACTCGTCCTGTCGTTTCTGATCCCCCCTCGAGATGTCTGAACTGCAGACAGGATCTATGAGAATAAAAAAAGAGATTCCCTCGCGCATGCGATTAGGCTTAGTTACTGTGGAGGCAAAATCATTGTAATATAGGACTTTCCGCGCATCCCGGACTCGAATCCTGCCGCGAATATGCAGAGCCGGATCCCCTCTCCCAACGAAAAAGGCCAGGAAGAAAACCATGCCGCTTTCTTCCTGACCTCGTATGAATCATCTGCGGATGGCATGCGCACCATTGCCGCACATCCTCCACCCGAACCTCGCTGCGGGCATCAGCCCGCCATCCACTCCTCCAAGGTGAACAGCGGCTTCGCCATGATATCGAGCGGCGAGAACTCGCCCCGCTCCCACTTGAGATACGCGGCGGCGGCGATCATCGCCGCGTTGTCCGTGCACAGCTCGAGCGGCGGCACGACAAGCTGCAGGCCCGCCTGCGCACAGCGCTCCGCGAGGACTGTGCGCAGCCCCCGGTTGGCAGCGACGCCGCCGGCGAGCACGAGCTGCCGCGCGCCGAACTCGCGCACGGCGCGCAGCGCCTTTTCCGCCAGAACGTCGCACACGGAGTCCTGGAATCCGCGCGCGACTCTGGCTGGCGGGATGGCGTCGCCACGCATTTTCGTCTGGTTGAGCACGTTCAGCACCGCCGATTTCAGCCCGCTGAAACTGAAATCGTACGAATCCTGCTCCAGCCAGGCGCGCGGCAGTTCCAGCGGATCATCGGTCATGTGGGCGAGACGGTCGATGTGGGGGCCGCCCGGATACGGCAAGCCGAGGGCGCGAGCGACCTTGTCGTAGGCCTCTCCCACAGCGTCGTCCCGCGTCTCCCCGATGATCCGGAACTGCCCCCGGGCGGGCATATGCACCAGCTCGGTATGTCCGCCCGATACGACCAGCGCCACGAGCGGATACTCCAGTTCCTGCACCAGCTCGTTGGCGTAGATATGCCCGGCGATATGATGCGTGCCGATCAGCGGCACATCAAGCGCCAGCGCCAGCGCCTTCGCCGCCACGAGTCCGACGAGCAGCGATCCGACGAGGCCCGGCCCCTGCGTCACCGCCACCGCGGACACATCATCCAGGCTGATCCCGGCCTGGCGGAGCGCCTCCTCCTGCATGATGGTGATCGTCTCCACATGCTTGCGCGAGGCGATCTCCGGCACGACGCCGCCATATTGCTCATGGATGTTCACCTGGCTCGACACGACATTCGCCAGGATGCGGCGCCCGTTCTCCACGATCGCCACCGACGTCTCATCACAGCTCGTCTCGATCGCCAGGATGCGCACCGCTGATCCGTTTGCGCCTTGTTCCGTGCTGTTCGTACCTGTCTGTGCAGCGCTCCGGTGAGATGCCGGCCCGCCTTTGTCTCTGTCACTATGCATCAACTTCCGTCATGACTCCTTTCCTGCCATGCAGGCTCTGCAGGCAGGCGGCTCTAACTTCGCCACTCCTGCAGCCTTCCTCTGCTTCGTCTGCTCCTGCTTATTCCTGATCGCGGACTTCAGCCCACATGATCAGCGCATCCTCATGATTGTCCGAATAATACCCTTTGCGCAGCCCGACCGGCCGGAATCCGAACTTCGCGTACAGATTCTGCGCCACCTGATTGGAGACGCGCACCTCCAGCGTCATCTTGTCCGCCCCAAGCGTCCGCGCCGCCCGGACCAACTCCCTGAGCAGCCTGTAGCCCAGCTTCTTGCCGCGATATTTCTCGCGTACCGCGATGTTCGTGATGTGCGCCTCGTCGAAGATCAGCCACATGCCGGCGTAGCCGATGATCAGATCCTCCTGCTCCATCACGATATAATGCGCATATTGGTTGTGCATCAGCTCATTGCGGAAAGCCTCCGCCGTCCACGGAACGGTAAACGACTCATGCTCCACTTCGATAATCTGCGGAATATCCTCCAGCTTCATCTCGCGAAAGGTGACCGCCTCCTCCCCCTGATGAAGCACCGATCTCGCCGTATCCATACGTGAAGCGTCCTGACCTGTCATGTCCCCGCCCCCTGCCTGGTTCTCGCAAGCAGCTTCTGCTCCGCCTCTGCCAGCTGCGTGTAATTGGGCACCAGGCTGTGAACATCGTCATGCGCGCCCCTGATGAGCCTGTCCCACGCCAGCCATGCGATATCCCGGCCATGCACGACCTGCTCTGCGCAGCTGACGGTGAGACCGATGCGCTCGGACAGCCGCTCCGCGTATGGCGCGAACGGCTCCGACTCGCCCGCGAATACGATGCGCCGAGGCCGCCGGTCCTCCGGCGTCCGGGCATACAGCTCCGCCAGATGGTCTGTCCACTCAGCGGCCAGCGCGATGCGGTCAGGGGCCAGCTGCCTAAAGATGCCGGACAATCCCGGCTCCGCGAAATGCCAGACCTCGACGGCGCCGTCCGAGTCCGCCGATGCCTCCTCACGGGCCGCCTCGCCAGAGGCGGCTTCCCAGCTGTACAGCGCCGTGAAGGCCTGTTTCCGCCTCGCATCCAGCATCGGGACGAGCCAGGTCACCCCATGGTCCGCCTCCTGGCTCATCAGGCGAGCTTGTCCGAATGCCAGCGCTCCGATGCTCGAGACGCCGATTAGCGGCAGCTTCAGCGACCAGGCGAACGTCTTCGCCACCGTCACCCCGATGCGCACGCCGGTATAGGAGCCTGGGCCCCGGCCTGCGGCGATCGCCCGGATGTCCTTCATGCGGATGCCGACGGCGGCCAACAGGGCCTCGATCTCCGGCAGGAGACGGACGGAATGATTGCGCTCCACGGTCGATTCGTTCGTCGCCACCGCTTCCAGCCCTTTCATGATGGCGATGGTCATGTTGGCCGTGGCGGTATCAAGCGCCAGCCAGTATTGCTCTCTCAACGATTGTTCCGTCAATGCGCCTTCTTCTCTCGTATGCGTCACCTTTACACTTCCTATCGTCATTTCGATTGATGTCTGAACCCTCGTGCTCCGCAACCGCCTGCGGTCAGACGTTCCAGTCCTTCAGCCAGGTCTCGTAGGGCTCCCCGATCCCCGTCAGCTTAAACAGCCTCGACTGCTCACCCGTCACCTCTATGTAGATCTGCAGACGCTCCTCCGGCATCAACGACTCGATCAGGCTGGCCCATTCCACGATCGTGACGCCTCTGCCCTCGAAATATTCCTCCAGCCCCAGCTCCGCAGCTTCGTCCTCGCTGATGCGATACACGTCCATATGATAGAGCGGCAGCTCCCGCCCTTCGTATTCCTTGATGATCGTGAACGTCGGGCTGTTCACGTGACCCGGCACACCCAGCGATCGGGCGATCGCCTGCGTCAGCCTGGTCTTGCCCGCTCCGAGGTCGCCATCCAGCGCGATCACCGTGCCAGGCTGGCAACACGCAGCGATCCGTTCAGCCAGACGCTCCGTATCCTGTTCGTCCGCAGCGGGGATCGTGATTTGATGCATGGCATCTGCCCCTCCTTCTTTTTCATTTCATTATATCGACCTTGTGTCACGCGGGCAACTTCGCTTCCTGCCAGTCGCCTCCCACGAAACCGCACCTGGCCACAGGCGTATGCTCTATTACAAAGCTGAGTCTCGCTCGAGGAGTCCCACAATCATATGACGTAATTTGTCGGTCAAAAATTCACATACAGGAGAGATCATGGATGGAAATATTGCGCGCGGATATTCGCCAGGCCGGATACAGCCCGGACAGCGTGGTGATCCGGGATATTCAGTTCACCGTCGCGCCGGGCGAGCTGATCGGCATCATCGGACCGAACGGCGCGGGCAAAAGCACGACGATCAAGGCCATCATGGGCCTGATCGAACATGTGGACGGCACGATCGAATTCATCGGACCGCAGGGCAACTATGCCTATATCCCGGAGCAGCCGGTGCTGTATGAGCGACTGACGCTCCAGGAGCACCTCGAGCTGGCGGCCGCCGCCCATGAGCTGTCCATGGAGGAGTTCCAACAAACGGCGGGCAGCCTGATCGATCGCTTCTATCTGAAGCATGTCATCCACCATTACCCTACGAGCTTCTCCAAGGGCATGCAGCAGAAGGTGATGCTGATCGCCGGCTTCATGGCCAGGCCCGATCTGTATATCATCGACGAGCCGTTCATCGGCCTCGATCCGCATGCGATGAAGGATCTGCTGGAGTTGTTGCAGGAGGAACGCAGGCGCGGCGCCGGGGTGATCATGTCCACCCACATGCTGGATACGGCGGAGCGTATATGCGACTCGTTCCTGCTCATCCACGAGGGTTCGATCGCGGCAGCCGGCGGCCTGTCCGATCTGCGGGAACGCAGCGGACTGGCGGACGGCAGCCTGCTGGATTGCTACACCAAACTTTGCGTAAGGTCGTGATTCCTTTGCATCCCTTACAGAGTCATACTCCGACAACTCGCGCCGATCCCACGTCATACCCGACTCCCGGCGGCGATGCCCCGGCACCGGCGAACGACCGACAGCCGCGCCTAACCATCACCGGCAACCGCCTGTTCTTCCGACGGCTGATCGCCTTCTGCCAGGAGCAATGGCGCGTGCTGAGAACGGCGGTAGACTGGGTCGTCGCCCTCTACTTCATCGTCCCGCTGCTGATCGCTGCCGGCGTCATCTATACCTCCTGGTGGCAGGAACCACCGCTGTGGTTCGACCGGGTTCCGGTCCCTCTGCTGGCCATCGCCCTGTTCCTGTGGTCGTTGACCTTCCGCCTGCGAACGTTCCTGGAGCCTGCGGACCAGGTGTTTCTGCTTCAGCATCGCAGCCTGACCCGCGCGATCCGGCGCGGGGGGTTCGCCTATTCCTGCTCGCTGGCCTTCCTGGCCACCGCGCTCCTCTTCATCGTGCTGTGCCCGCTGCTGGTGATCGGGCAGGGCTGGCAGTGGCCCTGGATCCCTGTGCTGGCGCTGTTCACGCTGGCTTCCAGGCTGTCTGTTCCGGTCATCCTGGAGCTTCTGGGGCAGCGTCTGGCGGGCATTCGCAGGCTTGCTGCCCGATCCGGCGTCGTCATCGCCTGCGGCTTCCTGTTCGTCAGCCTGTGGGACCTGCTTTGGAGGCTGCAGACCTTTCCCCATGGCCTGGTGCACGGATCACTGATCGTCGTATTCGCTCTGCTCGCCGCCTGGTTGACGCTCCGTCACAGGTTGCATGCGCGGGGCCTGTTTCTCCATGAGATCAGTCAGGAACGACACGTCCGCCTCAGACTGACCGCGCTGCTCTTGTCCCAGGCAGGCGTCAGGATGTCGAAGAGCGAGCTGGAGGAGCGCAGGCCGCCGATCTGGCGCCGTTCCCAGGCGATCACGAAGAAGCGGGACAAGGTGTCGCTGCTGATGGCCGCGATCGTCAAGTCGTTCTTCCGCTCTTCCGATCAATGGTTCTTTCTCGTGCGGTACCTGTCCGTCTCCGCCTATGCGCTGATCCAGACGTCCGGCTGGGTGACGCTCATCGTCTACCCGGGGCTTCTCTACCTGCTGTACAAAGGTGTTCATTCCTACTGCGTCATGGCGTTGAAGAGTCCCTATCTCCAGTTGTTCCAATGGACGGATGAGGAGCGGAGAGAGGCCATGGAGCAGGCGATCTTCCGCATCCTGTTGCCCATCGCCCTGCTCCTGCTGCTCGTCGCCATCCTCGTCTGAAGGGCGGCGCGTCATAGGCGACGCCCGACGGGTCCTGCCAACAAATCAGGCGACAGTCCTGTTCTGGGCTGCCGCCTGATCACGTCTGCGCGACTATATTAGGTACAACTACACCGTTGCCTGATTCGGAACGGAAGGCCCTTGGGGAAGATGCCCGCTGATCGCAACGGAACGACAGTGCGGTATGGCTCGATGATGGGCCGATTTTCCACTCCGAACAGCCTAATAACGAATCCACGTTCCGTTTGGCACCATCCCCGAACCATCCCATGCCAGACGGAAGCCGACTGAATCTTTCTACTGCAATTCCTGCAGCTGATCCGGAGAAACTGTCCTGCGCTCGCGGGGATTCTGCTGCAGATGTACCTGCACCTCTTGCTTGTTGGCATCGACACTTTCGATCCAGACGGGCTCGCCGTTCAGCACGACGGGAATCGTCTCTTCCGCCTGCAGGATCTGCTTCGCGCGTTCCAGCTCCATGTTGCTCACCTCACTTGTCCCTTATGGGGTTCATCCACCTTGAAGGCCGTCCTTCGAGTCGCCCTCTATTCCCTCTCTTCCGGCTTCACGGATTCCGGATCATCCATCGTATCCGTCGTGGTCTCCTCGATCAGCCCGTTGTGGATCGTCACCATGCCGCCACCGAGCCCCTCATTGACCATGCGGTCGATATCCATGAATTGGTCATCTCGCCCCTCCACATTGGGGTCATCCGGCAACCAGTTCTCCGCCATGCCATGTTTGCCTCCTTCAGTTTGCTGTCCGGCCGCTTCGCCTGCAACTCTTCCCGATCAGTTGCGGACCCGCACCTGATCCTCGCTTAACACCATCGCAAATCTGCATCAGGATCCTCGCACAACCTCCCTGCCCACATCCGACCTTTCCGCATCCTCCATCGCGTGCCTGCGACTAATCCAAGCTCGACTCCATCGCAAATCTGCATCAGGATCCTCGCGCAACCTCCCTGCCCACATCCGACCTTTCCGCGTCCTCCATCGCGTGCCTGCCCCAGATCCTTGCGCTGCATACTGCTTTTAATGTGTCCCATTCCTGGAGATTCATGCGAATCCCATCCATGATGCAGTTTCATGCGAATCCCCCTTTCGCCCAAGATGCAGATTCATGCGCCTGTCCGGTTATGATCGCCTGAGGCCTGGCATATACTAGTGAATATTGGACTGACTTGATATGGCTGATATCTGACAGTGATGACGGCAGTCTATTCAGCAAGCAAAGGAGATGGTTATCCGTGCACACCATCTGGAAAGGCGCGATCAGCTTCGGGCTCGTGAACATCCCGGTCAAGATGTACGCAGCGACGGAAGAGAAGGACATCTCGCTGCGCTATCTGCACGACAAGTGCGGGTCACCGCTGACCTATGTGCGCAAATGTCCCGTATGCAATGAGGAAGTCGCCTGGGAAGAGATCAGGAAAGGCTATGAATATGAGAAGGGCCGTTTCGTCCTGATCGACAAGGAGGAACTGGAGCAGCTCAAGACCGATTCGTCGCGCGAGATCCAGATCCTCGACTTCGTCCACCTGTCGGAGATCGACCCGATCTACTTCCAGAAAACCTACTATCTCGGCCCGGGCGACACCGGTCATGGCGCGTACAATCTGCTCATGCGGGCGCTGCAGAACACCGGCAAGATCGGCATCGCCAAGGTGACGATGCGCAGCAAGACGACGCTGGCGGCGATCCGCATCATCGACGGATGCATCGCCATGGAGAC
>CALGAO010000125.1 GCA_937957685.1 uncultured Paenibacillaceae bacterium | reverse complement strand
AATGTCGGATCGCCCGTCAACTCGACCGGTGCGCAGCTCAGCTTCGAGGACTCGAATGGCATGAGGTATCTGACGCTCCAGCATCTGAACGGCAATGAGCTGGCGTATGCAACGGGCGGTACGGCCTCGAACACCCCGATCACGGGTACGCCGGTCGGCACCGGATTCACCCGGGCCAATGCGCTCTATCGCGTGCAGGTAGCGCTGAATTTCGACCTGAGAACCATCGATCTGAAGATCACCAATATGGCCAACGAGCAGATGGCTGAGGTCAAGGGCATCCCGTTCGATGAGGGAACGACGTATGCCGACAACTTCGCGCGAATCCAGTTTGTATTGGTAAGGCCGAGCTCTGTCACGACTTCCTGGACGACCTGGATCGACAACTTCAACGTTTACGCTTATGCGGCAGAAGACCGGCCGGGTGAGCCCGTCACGCCGGAGGAGCCTGAAGAACCGGAGCAGCCTGAGGAGCCAGAGGGCCATTGGGCCAAGGCGAAGCTCAGCGGGACCAGCCAGGCTGAACCAGGCCAATCCATCACACTGGACCTGAGTGTGACGGATGTCGTATACGGCTTCACAGTGCTTGATGTGGTCGTGAGCTTCGACCCGTCCCGGATCGAATACGACCTGGTTCAGGATGGATCGACGTGGTCGCTGGCGGACGGTTCCTATTCGTCCAACCGGGCCCATCTGGAAGTGCTGGCGACGGCGGTTCGTCCCGAAGAAGGCCAGATCCGTCTGATCGCCGGCGTCTCGGGAGAAGAGCACGCCATCCAGGAGGATGGAAGCCTCATCACCCTGCATGGCAAGGTGAAGGCAGATGCCCCTGATGGGAATGCGCAGGTGTCGATCCTCCAGTTCGAGGTTTCGCGCGGCGGCATATCCGGAACCGTCGACCTGACCGGAGCGTCCATCCACACGATCAACGTGTCAAGCAACATTCCGACGCCGCAACCGGCGGACAAGACCGCGCTGGCCCAGGCGATCAGCGAGGCGGAGAATCTGCTGAACAGCACGCAGGAAGGCAACAAGCTCGGCCAATACCGCACCGGCTCCAAGGCGGAGCTGCAGTCGGCGATCGATGCGGCCAGGGCTGTCCATGATCGGGCGACGGCAACGCAGGGCGAGGTGGATCAGGCGACCGCCGACCTGAACGCTGCGATCAGCCATTATCGCTCGCAGTTCATCAGCATGGTCGAAGGGCAGACGAAGATCACGATCCGCGATCTGTCGATCGTTGCCAGATACTTCGGCACGACCAGCTCGGATCCGGATTGGAGCGAGATCGAGGTCGCCGACCTGTTCGATGAGGGCGTGATCGACATCCGCGTATTGGCTGCGATCGCCCGGATGATCCTTGAGGATTGGACTCCGTAATCACAGAACCTGATAACCGGGAAGGTGACAGGAAGGCTGCGTTCATGCGCCTTCCTGTTCACGGATACGGACGAAGGAGGATAAACGGATGACGAGAAGAACGAAACACAGTTTCATCATCTTGCTGGCGGTGGTCCTGTGTCTGGCGATGTGCCCGGTCCACTCCCTCGCTGCGGATGACGGTCAGGCGATACGGCTGGATGCGGTGAGCAAGGGGGCGAGCATCGTGATCCGGGTCTCGGGGGTCAACCTGGATGACCTGTACGCATACCAGTTCAACCTGGATTATGATCCCGAGCAAGTGCAGTTTGTCGAGGGGAGAAGCGAGCTCTCCGGCTTCACGGTCGAACCGAAGGACAGCGGGGGGAGCATCCTGTTCGCGCATACGAAGATCGGCCAGGCAGCCGGAACGAACGGTGACGCGCTGCTCGCCACCCTGAAGTTCGAGCGGCTGACGGCGAAGGATGCCGAGTTCAGGCTGTATGCGGCCAAGCTCGTGGACACGGAGCTGGACCTGACGGAGCTGCCTCAGGAGGTGCAGCTGGTCGACGTGCTCGTCATCCCCTTCACCGATGTCGCTGCCCATTGGGCGCTCCTGTCCATCATCCGCGCGGCTGATCAGGGCTGGGTGAACGGCTATCCGGACCAGGCTTTCCGGCCGAATCAGCCCGTGACGCGCGTCGAGTTCACGGCGATGCTCGTTCGCGCCATGAAGCTGGACATCCCTAGCCAGCCCCGTCTGGGCTTCGCGGACGAGAGCACCATCCCGAACTGGGCGCGGGGTTATGTGGCAGCCGCCGTGCAGGCCGGGCTGATCCAGGGCTTCCCGGACGGGACCTTCCAGCCGAATCGGCTGATCACGCGCGCCGAGATGGCGGCGATCATCGTCCGTTCGCAGGGCATCGTCCCCGAAGCGAATGCCGCGCCGAAGTTCGCCGACGCGGACAGCATCCCGGCCTGGGCGCGCGGCTACATCGCGGCCGCTGCCGAACGGGGCTGGGTCAAGGGAGTCGGCAACAACCGCTTCGCGCCGAACAGCTCGACCAGCAGGGCGGAGGCCGTCCATCTGATCCTGACCGTGATCCCGCAGGAAGAGGACGCATGAGCAAAAGTACGAAGGCCGGCAGGGCATCAGCCCCTGACCGGCCTTCGCTCTGTCTGCTGCGCTGGCCGTCTCCAGAACAGGGTGAGCACGATGCCCAGCACAAGCGTGATCGACGCGAGATAATACGGGTAGTTCACATCGACATCGAACAGGATGCCGCCGACGATCGGTCCGAAGATGTTGGCGAGGCTCGTGAACATCGAGTTCATGCCGCCCACGAACCCCTGCTCATCCCCGGCCAGATTGGCCAGATAGGTGGTGGCCGCCGGCCGGAACAGATCGAAGCCGACGAACACGAGGAAGGTGACGAGCAGGATCCACAGATAGGCATGGACGACCGTCATCAGGAAGACGAGCACGGCGGCCATGATCAGGCAATAGCGGATCAGACGGATCTCGCCCCACAGCCGGATCAGCCGGTCGAACAGCAGCACCTGGGCGACGGCGCCGAAGGCCGCGCCGCCGGTGATGATGATCGCGATGTCCTTCGGCGTGAACCGGAACTTGTGATCGACGAACAGGCTGAAGAAGGACTCGAAGGCAGCCAGTCCGAAGGAGGCGATGAAGATCAGCACGAACACGATGACATAGTGCGGCGCGAAGATTCGTCGTAAGCCTCGCCTGCCCTGATCCGCCTGCTCAGCCCTTCGTCCATGCTGCAGGCTGGCGCGCTGCGGCTCGGTCAGCAGGATGATCGACAGGATCCCGGACAGCGTCCCCAAGCCTCCGGCGAAGAAGAAGGGAATGCGCGAACCGAAGTCAGCCAGCATGCCGCCGATGCCCGGACCGATGATGAAGCCGGTATTGATCGCCGCGGACATGTAGCCCATCGCTTTGGACCGCGTGTCCTCGGTGGTAATGTCCGCTATAAATGCCGTAGCCGCCGGCATGATGCAGGCGGCGCTGATCCCGCCGAGGATACGGGAGAGGAACAGCACCTCGATAGTCGTCCCGACGCCGAACAGAAGCTCGGAGATGCCGAACAGGAACAGTCCGGTGACGAGCACGGGCTTGCGCCCGAACCGGTCTGCCGCCCTGCCGGACAAGGGCGAGAACAGGAATTGCGCGACGGCGAACGCCGCCGTCAGGTTGCCAACGATCGTGCCTGTGAGGCTCAGTTCGTTCATCAGCGTCGGCAGGACGGGGATGACGAGCCCGATGCCCAGGAAGGCGATGAAGATGTTCATCAGCAGCAGTCCCAGGGTAATTCTGTAGCTTCTCATGATGTCAGTTGCTCCTTACAGTGCTTCATACAGATGGTGCGTCAGTTGCCCGGATGGATGACTTGCGCCACATGTCATACGGATATGACGTGTGGCGCAGCCGGATCCATCTATCCTATTGTGGCATGTTCAGGCTCGCTTGTCCAACTCATCATCCATCTCATGTGGTTGCCGTCCATGAAAAAAAGGCAGTGCCATGCCCTCAACAGGCACGGTTCATTCCTAACCCTCGTGTTCGTTTATCCGGTTCTCGTCAACACATAAAAGGCGGATGCATGGGGCGGAAGCGTCACGGAGATGCGATCGGATACGGTCCCGAGATCCTCGCGTTTCCACAGGTCGCGCACGGCGAAGATGCCGTCTGTGCCCAACTGCTCCAGGGTCACGGACACTTCGCTGACATCGTCGCGCAGGTTGAACAGGGCGACGTATAGCTGCCCGGTCTCCGCATGCACCGATCGCCAGACGGTGCGATCCTCGATGCGGTACACCATCTGCGGTCGGCTGCCATAGCGGTGCGCTGCCAGCACCTCCTCGTTCGTAAGCAGGGACAGCGTCCACTCGTCATTGTCCCTCAGCTCTCCGCCGAACATGAGCGGGGAGCGGAAGATGCACCAGAGGGTCATCATCGTCACCTGCTCGTCCTTCGTGAACCTTGTCCAGCGGTCGCTGGCGCCCCCGTCGACGGAGCGGATGCCGATATGGCCGAGCGGCAGCATGTCACAATCGGGCCAGTGGCCTGGTCCGACATGCGGAGCCCACTTCTCTGCGCGCTCGAACATCTCGTAGAGCAACCGCCAGATGTCCCAGAAGTCATCGGTCATCCGCCACAGGTTGGCGTTGTCCGCCAGCAGTTCCGCATACTCCAGCGGCGCCGGTCCCGGCGACAGGCTGAGCACGATCTGCCGCCCGCAGTTGTCGATGGCGCGGCGGATCAGGCGGATCTCCTCCGCATGGATGCCGTACAGTCTGGAGGCGGCGATGTCGTCCACCTTGACATAATCAACGCCCCATTCCGCATACAGCTCGAACAGCGAGTTGTAATAGGCCTGCGCGCCTTCCTTGCTCGCATCGACCCCATACATGTCCGTGTTCCAGGGACAGATCGAGTTGGGATGGGCGATGTCCCGGGCGGTGGCCGTCGTGCCCTTGATCGGCGTGTTGGCATGCACCGCCTGGCGCGGTATGCCGCGCATGATATGGATGCCGAACTTCAGGCCCAGGCTGTGGACGTAGTCGGCGAGCGGCTTGAAGCCCTTGCCTCCTACGGCTGAAGGGAAGCGATTGACCGCCGGGATGAGCCGCGAATATTCGTCCATCTCCAGAGGGACGAACGGTCGGTACAACGAAGAGACGGCTCCCGGCTCGTACCACTGGATATCGACGACGACGTATTCCCAGCCGTACTGCTTCAGATGCCTGGCCATGTACTCGGCATTGCCCCTGACTTCTTCCTCGCGAACTGCCGCACCGTAGCAATCCCAGCTGTTCCAGCCCATCGGCGGAGTTGCGGCCCACGCATGATGCTTCATCTCATACACACCCCTTATCCTGGCATGATCGAGGTTCTCATTGGTCCAAAGTTGCGGTTTCCAGTTCCATTATAGGATTCGGAATGCGGTATGATCCAGATGAGGTTGTTGCGCTCATTGGTCCAATATTGCTCTCTTCTTCCCCTTTATCCGGGTGGGATGCTCCCCTGGCCTTGTCGGAAGTCCCGGGGACTCAGGCCGAAGTGGCGCCGGAAGAGCTTCGACAGATAGCCGCCGTTCGTATAGCCGACCTGCCAGGCGATTTCCTCCAGCGTGTATGTGGAATACCTGATGAGGTCCACCGCGCGCTTGAGCCTGATCTGCGTCAGGTGAGCCAGCGGCGTGCGTCCCGTCGTTCTGGTGAAGAGGCGGTTGAAATGGTACCTGGACAGCCCGACATGGGCGGCGATCTGTTCGAGGCTGATCGGCTGGTGGTAATGGGTGTTCATATACCGGACCGCTTCCCGCACCGATGGCGGCCACCTCGTCTCGGGATCAGCAGGCAGCATGAAGTAACGGTACAGCTCCATCAGGAAATGGTAGACGAGAGCGGAAGCCTGGTACCGGTCATGGATCTGCTCGGAGCAGGCCTGGCGATACAGGTGGCCGAGCGCCTGGATCGGCGGGCTGTCCACAGGCAGGTGCGGGACGTACCCGGCCCTGCGGACCATGTCCCGCCAGAGCGGTTCCAGATGGTAGGGGCGGACAAGGACGAAGACAAATTCCCAATGGCTGCTGCCCTCGGGCAAGTAATAGTGATGGTCGCCCGGAATCTCGACCATCATGGCATGGCACGGCGGTACGGCGTGTATGGTACCGGCGATCTCGATCTCGCCGCAGCCTGAGAGCGTGTACTGGAACAGGACGAGGGGGCCGTCCTGCCGCTTCAGTCCATGCCAGCTGTAGTCGCGGCTGGTCACCTTGTCATAGCCTGTGCAATAGAGCTGGAAGATGCATTCCGCGGGGTTCTCGGCGAAGCGGTATCCGTACACCCCATGGCGCATTAATTCAAACATGGCGGATCACCTTGGATCGATTTCCTTTCTTATTGGCTGTGTGCATGGCGGGAAGGTTGTCCTTCATAAGGCCGTTGCATGAATGGACAGTGGCGCCGAAGTCCATGCAACCCATTCGGATCATGAATGCTTCGACAGATGGGTTGGGAATCCTTGTTAATCTACTGGCCAATGTTTTTTCTGTTTTCCATCTTGTCTAATTTCGCTGAGATTTGGAGAGAATTGTAATGAATTATCACTTTTTTGGAAGGTGTAGCCATGAACAACGTAGCGGATCATCAAGACCCAATTCCCATATCTGCCAAGCTGGCGGTTAACGAGGCTCGCCTGACGTTCATGTTTGACAAATGCTCCGATCTGGTGTACGAGCATGCTTCCTTCGGCCCGGACTTCAGTTGCTCCGCGCTCACCGTTTACTGCGATTCGCTGGCGAAAAATCATACCTCCGTCATCCAGTCCATCCTGCAAAATGTGGAGCTGCACAGGATGATCAGCGGCGATTCGGTTCACTCGCAGTTGGTCGTGGAGTGGTTTCAGAAACATGGTCCAACCGAACGCCCCTTTCAGATCCACACTTCCATCCAAGATGTGGTCGGGATGATCTTGCAGGGGCACATCGTCCTCTTTATTGATAAATGGGATCATGCCGTCAGTTTCGACGGATTCAAGCTGCAGACCCGGAGTGTGGAAGAACCGACAGGGGAAAGGGTGACGATCGGCCCCAGGGAAGGGACGGTGGAAAACTTATCCGTAAACATCGGCATGCTCCGATTGCGGCTGCAAACTCCTGATTTGAAGTTCGTGAAGATCAGCAACGAGGGGGCCAAATCAGGCAAGGAAATGGTCTACGGATACCTGGATGGTGTCGTTCCTGCCGGGATCTTGCAAAAGTTCGAGCAGCGCATCGGCATGATCAAAGATTATGAGATCATCGACACCACCACGATCGAACGGTTTATTCAGGACTCCGTCTATTCTCCTTTTCCGCAAGCCATGTTCACCGAGCGGACCGATATGGCTGCACTGGCCTTGCTGAAGGGGAAAATCATCGTCCTGACGCAAGGGTCGGGCGTGATTTTGATCTGTCCCGCTTTGTTCGTTGAATTTCTGCAGTCCGTTGAGGACAATTACCAGCGATTCATCTTTACTTTCCTGATTCGCTCGTTGCGGTTGTCCGCGTTTGTGATTGCGCTTTTCTTGCCGAGCATCTATGTGGCCTTAACCACTTTTCATACTGAACTCATCCCCACCGTGCTTCTCCTGGCCATCACGAACACGCGGGAAGGCATTCCGTTTCCGTCTGTCGTTGAGGTGTTGATCATGGAATTTTTCTTTGAATTGCTGCGGGAAGCCGGCATTCGATTGCCGAAAGCGGTCGGGTCCGCAGTCAGCATCGTGGGAGCGTTGATCATCGGCCAGGCGGCCATCGATTCGGGCATCGCCTCTCCAATCATGATCGTGGTCGTCGCATTAACGGGTATCGCTTCCTTTTCAATTCCGCAGTACAATTTTGCGATCGCATTGAGGCTCTTGAAGTTTCCCTTCATTTTATTGGCGGCCACGTTGGGAGGGTTCGGGATCATGATCGGCATCCTTTTCATGCTTTTGCATCTGTGCTCCCTGCGTTCCCTGGGGCAGCCGTATTTTGATCCGTTCGGACCGTTCCGTCCGAGACGCGTTGGCCAATTGTTCGTGTCTCCATCCATGCGTGGACCGGGAAATGATGCGTCATGAAGAAGTTGACCGTGGTGCTCGTCCTGTTGAGCCTGATGCTGACCGGCTGCTGGAGCAAGCTGGAAATGACCGAAAGGGCATTCGTCATTGCGATAGCGGCTGATCGAGGAGAGAAGGAGAAATTCGCGCTGACCTTCCAGATTTACAAGCCGACGAGCCAGTTCGGCGCTCCTTCCGTGCAGAATGAGAAGTCCGCTTTTATCAATCTGAGTCTGGAAGGTTCAAGCGTTTTCAATATCGTGCGAAACATTTCGACCCTTACCGGACGACGCTCCCAATTCAGCCATATCCAGATCATCCTGATCAGCGAAGATGCGGCAAAGGAGGTGCTGGAGGATTTTCTGGATTTTTTCTATCGCGAACCGGAGATGAGCCTCAACGCGCCTGTCATGATCACCAGAGGGAAGGCCCGGGACTACCTGTTCGGCAATCCCATGATTGAAAATACGTTAGGCAGCCAGATTCAGAAGCAGTTGAATTTTTCTGCAAATCTGGAAGGGAAGACCATCAGGTCGAGCCTGCTGGAGCTCGCCTTTCAGTTGAAAAGCGAATCCGAAACCGCGATGTTGCCTTACCTGCTGACGGAGCCAACCTATGACCAAAGGATCGTTCAAGGGATTGCGCTGATCAAGAAGGGCAAAATGGATCATTGGGTCGATCCCGAGAAAGCCGAATACTTGCTGATGCTTGCAAACAAGTACAGATATGGGGTTCTGGAAATCCCTTGCGATCCACATTCATCCGATTCCCGAACGGAAACCATTGAAGTGTTTAAGGTAAGCACCAGGATGAATCCGGAGCTCCGGGAAAGCAGCGTCGCCGTTCAGTTCGATGTGCGCGTCGAAGGGGGGATCGGGGAGCTGGTCTGCACAACGATCCGTGATCCCCAGGATGAGAAATGGTTCATTGATAAATTGGAGCTGTATATGGAAGAGCAGTTGAAAAGCGTCATGAACTTCCTTCAACAAAGCGGGGTGGATGGACTAGGCATCGCTCATCGCCTGTACCTGCGTCATCCATCCGGATGGAAGAAGATCAAGCAGGAATGGGATGACCTGTATCCGCAAGTTCCGGTGGATATTCGGGTCAGGATCATCAATGGGAGCTCGAAAATGATGAATCCGACCCCGTTTGCCAAAAACGGGGAAGAATAAACAGGCATGGAGGATGGAGGCGGGATGTTCGAATATTTGGCGGTTATAATCCTGGTGGGAGTCTCCCTGTTTCCATTGCTCATCAGGCGCATCAAAGGATTGCAACGCAGGGAACGGTGGATCCTGCTTCTCTATGTCTTGCCGATCGTTTATCTCAGCGTGATATTCGCGACCGGCAATGACTGGCCCAACCTTCAGGACCTTGCCAATCTGTCCATCGGAAAACTGGCGGACATCCTCGTCGCATGGCTGAAAAAGCATCCTTGAAGTCCATAAAAGGTGAGAGAATATGAAGAATAACCTGGAAAAACAAACCATCAGCGTTGGGCAATTGGCGATTCTGTATGTCAGTTTCATGGTCGGATCCTCCATCGTCTATATTCCGAATCCGATGATCCAGTTCGCTGGCAATATGGCCTGGCTCTCCCTGATTGCATCGACCCTGATGGCGATCATCCTGCTCAGCCTGGCCCTGTATTTGTTTCGGTGCTATCCCGATTCCCCGTATCCCGAATATTTGAATCATATTTACGGGAAATGGATTTCCGCCGTTGTGGCCATACTTCTCATGCTCATGCTGTATCTCATGCTTTCCTATATCGTGCTCGGGATCGGCAATTTTTTAGTCAATACGATGATGGTCGAAACTCCGATGTATGTATTCAACGGACTCACGCTCATCACCGCAGCCTACACCGTTCATGCCGGCATTGAGGTGATGGGGCGGATGTTCTTTTTGCTGCTCAGTTCCATGCTGGCCTTCGCCATGCTCATAGATATCATGGCCATGCCCATCGCCAGATTCGAGACGCTGCTCCCTCTGTTCGCCGACGGGATGAAACCCGTTCTTCACGGCATCTACTTTTCCTTTGGCTTTCCCTTTGCGGAACTGTTTCTGTTCTCCGCCCTGTTTCCGTTTGTGCGCCAGGAAAGCAGGCCATCCGTCGGGAAATGGATGTATGTCATGACAGCGGTAAGCGGACTCTTTCTGCTTGGCGTTGTGTTGTTGACGATCATGACGCTCGGCCCCCTGGCGGCAGACCGGAAATTTTCCCTGTACTCCGTTGCCAGGCTGATTCAGATCGGTGAATTCATCTCGGGCATCGAGGCGATCGTGGGCATCGCGCTGATCGCGGGATCCTTCATGAAAGCAACGATCGTCCTGTTCATTCTCAATCAGGTCACGGTGAATTTTTTCAAGCTGAAGGATGAGAAAGTTGTTCTTCCGTTCATCGCCTTTATGACCTTTTTGATGTCTGTGACGATGTTTCAGCAAGAGTCCGAATTCAGCTACTCCGTCAATGACGTATGGCCGATGATCACCCTGACCGTCGGGATCGTGCCGCTGATCCTGGCGGCTGTCATCACATTCATGAAGCGCAGGATCAACGGCCGTAAACATCCGCGGTAATCGTGACGCCGTCAGGCGTCTTTTTTTTATTGGATTTTGGACAACGTTGTAATAAGATGGAAGATGGGTGTCTGGAAGATTCCACCTAGTCCAGGTTCGGGAGTTCCAGGAATGATTTCATCTAGTAATATGGGGTGCCGATGATGAGCCGATTTGACGCATTGAAGCAACAGTTTGCAAGTCCGCCGGCAGAGTTCACGCCGATCCCGTTCTGGTTCTGGAATGACGAGCTGACGCGGGATGAGATCCTGAGGCAGCTTCGCGATTTCCACGCGAAGGAAGTGGACGGCTTCGTCATCCATCCGCGGATGGGGCTGCCTCGCTCGATGCCGTATCTGTCCGACGCTTACATGGATTTGGTCGAGCTGGCGGTCAGCGAGGCGCACAGGCTGGGGATGAAGGTGATCCTGTACGATGAGGGCATGTATCCGTCGGGTTCCGCCAACGGCCTCGTGGTGAAGGCGAACACGGATTATGCCAGCCGCGGGCTGCAGATGAGGGAATACCCGTGCGGCCTTGAAGGCGCAGTCGTGCCGGTGACGCTGGAGGCGGGAGAGAGGCTGGTCTCTGTGCAGGCGGTTCGCAAGCTGGGGGAGCGGGAGATCGATCCCGCAAGCACGGTTGTGCTGGATGTTGACGGGGATGGAGTGAGGTTTGTGCCGCCGCCTTATGGCGACTGGTCGGTGCTGCTGTTCGTCGATACGTATTCGAAGGGGACGATCCGTGGCGTGCATCCCGGCCAGGATGACGGGGAGCCCGATGCGCCGGCCGCGGCCGACCTGCTGAATCCGGAAGCGGTGCGGGCCTTCATCCGACTGACCCATGAGGTGTATTACAGGCGATTGAAGGACTACTTCGGCTCGACGGTCATCGCGATGTTCACCGATGAGCCGGACCTGCTCGGACGGGGACATGTCCAGGGACTGATGCCCTGGACGGGAGGATTCCTCGATGAGTGGCTGGCGCAAGGGGCGGATGTGAAGGATCTGCCGGCGCTGTGGTTTGAGGCCGGTGCAGGGACGGAGCGCATCCGCGCGAGATTCCGTGAGGCGATCCGCAGCCGCCTGTCGCGCACGTATTACAAGGCGCTGTCTGACTGGTGCGAGGCGCATGGCATCGGCCTGACCGGGCATCCGGCGGCGAGCCAGGATATCGGGCTGCTGGAGCATTTCCATATCCCGGGGCAGGATGTCGTATGGCGATACATCGGACCGGAAGGGGACAAGGCGCTCACCGGTCCGCACAGCACGATGGGCAAGTGCTCCTCGGACGCGGCTCGCCACCGCGGCCGCCCCCGCAACCTGAACGAATGCTTCGGCGTCTGCGGCCTCGAAGGCGGGTGGTCGCTGACGGCGGACGATATGAAGTGGTATCTCGACTGGCTGTTCGTCAGGGGCGTGAATATGATCAGTCCGCATGCCTTCTACTATTCCATACGAGGCGAGCGACGCGATGAGCGTCCGCCGGACGTCGGACCGAACAACATCTGGTGGTCGGAGTATGCGCAGTTCTCCCGATATATCAGGCGGATGAGCTGGCTGATGACGGACAGCAGGAACGGCGCGGAGGTCGCCGTGCTGGCCGGAGCGGATTACCTGCCGTGGCGGATCGTGCGGCCGCTGTACGAGCACCAGATCGAGTTCAACTATCTCGAGGAAGCCCTGCTGCTTGACGGGTCCGTCGCCATGCGCGACGGCGCCCTGGAGATCGCGGGCTACCGATACAGGGCGGTGCTGGTGGAGGAAGGCTGGCGCCTGTCGGCGGAGAGTCGGCGGTTGTTGCAGGCATACGTCGGGCAGGGAGGCATGGTCGTCGAGCTGTCCGGAGGAACGGGCGGATCTGTGCCGGACATCGGCCAGCGGTGGGTTCGGGATGAGGCGCAGGTGCCGTCGCTGCTGGCGGCGGAGCTCGGACGAGCGGTGACCCTGACGCCTGCCTGCGCATCGCTTCGCGTCAGCCGCCTGAGCAAGGACGGGATCCGCTTCTATGTGGTGGTGAATGAAGGCGAAGAGGCCTATGAAGGCGAGCTGGAGATTCGCGAGTCGGGAGCGATCGAATGCTGGGAGCCCTGGACGGGCCGGATGACGCTCGCGTACAGCAGGCAGACAGCGGATGGGCAGCGCATCGCTCTGCGGGTGGAGCGGAGAGAGTGCCTTGTGCTCGCCGCAGATCCTGGCCGCGCTCCGGCTGACGCCGCGCGCCAGCCGCGCGAGCGGAAGCTGCTGCAGGAGCTGCCTTCGGGGTGGCGCGTCGTGGATGGCCCGTGGACGGGCGAGCTGGCCCGGTTGTCGTCGTGGACGGAGTGGGCCGGGCTCGAGCACTACTCCGGCACGATCACCTATGAGCGTGAGTTCGAGCTGGGCCAGGTCGGAGAGTCCGGAGGGCAGGTGCTGCTGGATCTGGGCGAGGCACATGAGATGACTCGCCTGTGGGTGAACGGCGAGGAGATCGGCGTGCGGATGTGGAAGCCGTACATCTACGACATCAGCCGGGCGGTGAGAAGCGGCAGCAACGTGGTGCGCGTGGCGGTCACGAACAGCCTGGCCAACGCGTACGACGGCAAGTCATTCCCGTCGGGCCTGAACGGGCCGGTCACGCTGTGGGTCATGTAAGATGGGACCTGAGCGCTTGTTGGAGGATGGCTGTGTGCGTTGGGCCTGAACGGGCCGGTCACGCTGTGGGGTGTGTTAGAAGGTACATGTGCATGGTTGATGGGGGATGGCTGTGTGCGTTGGGCCTGAACGGGCCGGTCACGCTGTGGGGCGTGTTAGAAGGTACATGTGTATGGTTGATGGGGGATGGCTGTGTGCGAAGCGTCCTTTTTTCGTGAGGGCTGGTTCATATGTGCGGTGTGGTTGATTGGGGGGCCAGAGACATGCTGAGCCCCCTGGAATAACCAGGCCTGTGATCCGCGAGCCATGTCCAGCTATTACCGATCATCGAACTAGAGGCAGGTGTACGATTTTTCATACAACATGATAGCTGAATTGCGCCGATTGCAGATTTATGTATGATTTTTCATACAAAATTATCGTAATTTTCCTTTAATTATAAGTTTTTGTACGATTTTTCGTACAAAATGGTTATTAATCGCTTGATTTTCCATATTTTTGTTCGAAAAATCGTACAAAATGGATTTCGCAAGACCTTTTTCAGGTATTTTTGCATGAAATTTCATACAACAGGTATGGGCCCACAACCATCCATCCGGAAGCTGGTCGAGCGTACCGCTCTTATAGGCTCAAGGCGGCGTTACCATGTGAGTCGCTGGCCAACCCTGCTGTCAGGCTAGGTAGCCCATCAAACAAACCGCCCTCCCGACCCAGCTATGCTCCATCATGACTCTTCATGCGGCACATTTCTCGCTTTCCGGTAGGCGCTCGGCGTGGTGCCGAGCCATTTCCGGAACTGGTTGATGAAGTGGTTGTAGTTGTGGAAGCCGACGTCATAGGCGATCTCGGCGGCGCTCCGATGCGTATGCTCCAGCAGCAAGGCTGCCTGCAGGATGCGCATGCGGTTGAGCGTATCGACGATGGGCAGGCCGGTCTGCTCCTTGAACAGATGGGACAGGCGGGAGGGAGAGAGGCCGATCGTCCGGGCCAGGCGCTCGATGTGCAGCGGGCTGCGCATATGCACGGACAGATAGTGCAGCGCCTCGGCGATCCTCGGATCGAGCCGCCGCTCCCTCTGCTGGGCGAGCAGCATCAGAATCTCGCGCAGCGAATTCAGGCTCAGCTCGTACCAGAAGTCGCTACGTTCTCTGGAGTCGGCGAGGATGCGCCCGAACGCTTCATGGATGCGGGTGCGAAGCGAACCGGCATCGAGGTGTTGCACATGAAGCGGCTCGACTGGCAGCAGGTGGTCTTCGATCGCACGCTCCGGGAAGTGCACCCATACGAAATTCCACGTCTCGCCCTTCACCGTCCCGTATGTATGCGGAGCTCCCGGTCTCAGCAAGGCGACGTCGCCCTCGCCGCACTCGCGATAGAGACCGTCTGTGGCAAAGTATCCCCGTCCCCCAACCGTATAGGCGATCAGCCAGTCGCCTCGGCCATTCGGCCGGTGGGTGATATAGTTGTCATCCACCTGAAAATGTCCGGAAAACATGACGCCGTACTGTTGCTCATCGTAGATTCGTCTCACCTGACAACCTCCTCTCCCCTGTCCCGTCATCCGCTGCGGAAGATCAGGCGAAGCTTCCCAGGGCCAATTTCCACTGCGATTCATCAGATCAGGCGAAGCTTCCAGTCCATCATCCGCCGCGATACAGAAGATCAAGCGAGGCTCCCCCCACCATCATCCGCCTTGACCCAACATGCGGACCTCGCCCGACCATCGCAGGTTGATGCCTGTTATTGCCAAGATACTAACCGATCAGGATATGATTTGCAAGAGAGGATTTAACAGCATGTTCAGCCATCCTTTGGTGAAAATTGGTTGTCCACAGAACGTGTGTTTGGTAGAATAAACTTGTATAAACGAAGGGATGAAGGGTGTTGTCGCCAATGGATATCGCCATGGAGTTCATTGACAGCATGCTGCCGAAGTTCAGGTCCGAGATGAGAGGCATCCTGAAGGTCATCGAGCAACTGGAGGAAGAGGACATCACGTGGGCGCCCAATGAAGACAGCAACAGCATTGCGAATCTGGTCGCGCATATCCGGGGCTGTGTGCATTCGCGGATCGAGCAGATATTCTTAAACATCCCCGACACACGGGACCGGGACAAGGAGTTTGAACGCGGGCTGTATATGTCCAGGGATGAGGCGTATCGGAAGGCGAGGGAAGCGTTTGAGCTCATCATCCGGTACCTCGAACATCTCAGGTCCCATCCCCATCTGCTCATGTCCCGACCATTCCTCAACCTGCCTCCTTTGACATACAGCCAGGTGAACAACGAGACCACCGTACTGAACCTGATGATCGCCATGCTGCGGGAGATCCATTATCATACCGGGCAGATCGTCTACATCGCGAAGATCAGGAAAGGAAAGCTGTCTTGGGACTAAGAGTCCATTTCAGTACAGGTCAGACGACAGGTCAGCG
Source organism: uncultured Paenibacillaceae bacterium (assembly GCA_937957685.1). Taxonomy (GTDB): domain Bacteria; phylum Bacillota; class Bacilli; order Paenibacillales; family DA-C8; genus Insulibacter. The sequence goes on along the minus strand of CALGAO010000125.1, from coordinate 33,220 downwards.
ATATTCTTTCGAGAGGGGATATCCCCTCTTTTTTTTGTCGAAATATGTCTATGTATAAAAAATGTATAGGGTACAGCTACATACTAGGGTAATACCATGGTAAATCAGGACATGCCTGCCAAAGTCAGAGCGAGAAAGGAAGGAGAACAGGAGTGAATGAGGACGTTCATACGCTACGTCTGGACTACGAGCAACATCCCGGCCCGATCGTCACGATCAACGAGAACTGTACGATTGTGAAAATGAACCCTGCCGCCATGAGGTATGCCGAAGCATACATCCCGGAAGTGCGGCTTCATGCTTATCTTCCTTCTCTGCTCGTAGAAGGGGGGAGGTTCACGCTCGAGAGAGAGGCGGACTTCAGGCTTGAGGATGGGGCGATGAATCCGCTCGAGAGAGAGGCAAACGCCAGACGGGTGGAAGGCGCGGAGAGCCCGCCTGAAGGAGAGCGTGAGCGCGTCAACGAGAGAGAGGCGGACTTCACGTTTGGGCGAGAGGCACCCTTCAAGCCCGGGAGAGATCCTGGCCTCTGGCCGGATGGAGAAGCCGATCCCACCCATGAGGGAGGCAAGAAGCTCAAGCTGCAGTCCGGACATTACTCTGTTGTGGCGTATGGCAATTACGGCCAAAGGTTGTCCTGGATGTTGCACGTGTTTCCTGCGTTGTATGATGGCGACAGGCATGGCTACGACCTTCTGATCATCGACCAGACGGAGATGGAACGTTCGCGGGAATACGAGTCCCGATATAAACAGCTGCTGAATATATACGTTGATCCGATCATCATCTATAAACAGGACATGCAGATCGTGTACATAAACGAAGTGGCGGAAGTGATATTTGGCGGATCAAGGGAACAGTTTATCGGCGAGCCCGTCCTTCGATTTATCCATCCCTGCTACCATCGGCTGGTGTCAGCCCAGCTCGAGAACCTGCTCGCCACCCATACGCGAACGGAACGGCTCGAGATTCAGGTGTACAATCTCCAGAATGAACTGCTCGACATGGAGGTTGCCAGCACGTTGATCTCCTACGATGGCGCTCTCGCCATCCTGACGACCATGCGCAATGTGACGGACCGGAAGAAAGCGAAGCAGGAAGTCATGCATATGGCCTACCATGACGAGCTGACCGGCCTGCCCAACCGCCGGAAGATCCATCAGGAGCTGTCCCTGTGGATCGAGAGGTATCAGCATACTAAAGATCCATTCGCCGTCATCACCATGGATGTCGACCGCATCAAGTTTATTAACGACTCGCTCGGGCATCAGTATGGAGATCTGCTGCTGATCGAGATCAGCCAGCGGATCCAGTATTGTCTGGTGTGCAGCGGCTTACGGTTCGTCTTCGGCCGCCTGAGCGGCGATGAGTTCGTCATCCTGCTGCAATGCGCGAGGAAAAAGGAAGAGATCGGCCGCATCATGCATATGATCGAGCGCGCTCTGCGCAAGCCGTATCATCTGAAGGGGGAGGTCCATTACGCCACCTCCAGCATCGGCATCGCGATCTTCCCGTTCGACGGGTCAACTGCCGAAGAACTGATGAGGAATTCGGATCTGGCGATGTACGAGCAGAAGAGAAGAGGCAAAGACGGCCATCGCTTTTTCTCCTGCGAACTGGCCACGCGCCTGCAGCAGCGCCTCGAACTGGAAAATGCCCTGAGACGTTCGTTTGAGCAACAGGAGCTTGAGCTGCACTATCAGCCGCAATTCAACGCGATGACGATGGAGATGATCGGCATTGAAGCCCTTGTACGCTGGAATCACCCGACGAGAGGACTCCTGACGGCGGAGCATTTCATCCCGATCGCGGAGGAAAACGGACTGATCCTGCACATCGGTCGCTGGGTCATCCGTCAGGCGGTCAGGGACATCAAGGAGTGGCACGATCGGGGCGGACCGAAGATCCCCGTCTGGGTCAATCTGTCATCCATGCAATTCCAGCAGCCGAACCTGACGAAGATGATCCGCGACATCCTTCAGGAGGTCGGTTTGCACCCGAGTTACCTGGGCGTGGAGATTACCGAGAGGATCATGATGGATACCGTTGCGACCGAAGGGACGCTCAGGGAGTTGCAGAGCATGGGTGTGCAGATCAGTCTGGATGATTTTGGAACGGGTTACAGCTCGCTCAGCTATCTGCAGAAGTTCACCATCCACAAGCTCAAGATCGATCGATCCTTCATCCGGAATATCTCCCAGAACCACCATGACCGGGCGATCATCACGACGATCATCAACATGGCCAAAAATCTGAATCTGGGCGTCATCGCGGAGGGGATCGAGACGGAGGATCAGCTCGACTTCGTGACGAGGGCGGGGTGCAGCAACATCCAGGGCTATTACTTCAGCCACCCGCTGCCGATGGCCAGGCTGGCCCAATGCTATCATGCCGGAAAGTAGTCGAAAGGGAAAGAAACGAAGCAACACGAAACAAGCGGATCAAGGAGATGAAGAGAATGGACAGTCATATGGTACTTCACAGAAGAAACAGGCTGCTGGTTATGGTTTTGTGGTTTTCGTTGCTGCTGGGTGTGGCGGTCACCTTGATCACCAATCCCGGTCAGACTCCGATCCTGCTTACGGTGGGGATCGTGATCGCGACCATTGCGACGGTGTGTACCTGGAAACGCTGGTTCACCCCCTATCTCATGTATTACATACCCGTGTGTCTGGCGATCATCTCGTATATGCTGATCTCCACTGCGGTCGGCTTCTCCACGTACCTCATCATCTATTATTCCATAGCGGTCTGCACGCTCTACAGCAACTACCGCCCGATCCTGTTGTCCAGCATCTTCGCCTTGATCTTTACCAATTACTTCTTTGTCACGGAAAGGCATACGATATTCGCGCAGTTCGATGACACAGGCCTGTTCTCGCTGAACCTGTTCGTGATCCTCATCGCGGGAGCGCTGCTTGCAACCGGTGTCTTCAGTGAGCGGCTGCAGAAGCAGGTGATCATGCGGCACCAGGAGTTGACGCTGGCACACCAGCGCAATGACGAGCTGCTTAAGCACATCGCCGAATCGGTGCACGGTCTGGGAACGTTCAGCTCGGATCTGAAGACGAACATCGACTCGGCGGGTCTCGTCTCGAAGGAGATGCCCCTTGCTTTTGCCGAGATCTCGAGGAGTACGGAAAGTGTCGGCTCAAGCCTGGTTGCGTTCAGCCGTTCGCTGGCTGTGCTCAATGACGAGATTCGCACGGTCTCGGGAGCGGCGGTCATGCTGAGTCATCTGTCCTCATCCAGTGCGGAATTGACGGAAGAAGGGTCGAGAAGGACGTCCCGGCTCGGCGAAGAGGTGGACAGGATCCGGGCCATCATCGATCAGACGTCCGCAATGATCCACGACCTGAACGAGCGGAGTGAGAACATCGGCGGGATCATCGATGTGATCCGTGAGATCTCGAACCAGACCCAACTGTTGGCCCTGAATGCGGCCATCGAGGCGGCGCGCATCGGGGAACAGGGCCAGGGCTTCGAAGTCGTCGCATCCGAGATCAGGAAGCTGTCTGATCACACCCGCCAGTCGGCAGAGCGCATAGCGGATATCCTGCAGGCTGTGCAGGACCAGTCGAAGCTGGTCACGCGAGAGGTTTCCATGGGGCAGCAGTCGATCTCCGTCGTCCAGACATTGTCCCGGGATATGCTGGAGTCCCAGCAGGAGATCGCTGCGAATACGCAGCAGGTCGCCAGAAGCTCGCAGGAACTGTCAGCTTCGGTCCTGCGGCTGAGCGATGTCTCCCGCACCATCGCCGATGAGATGGAATCCCTGTCGGCGATGACGGAGGAGAACACCGCCGCCATCCAGGAGATCACAGCAAGCATCGAGCTTCAGGATCGCAGCATGGCCGAGATCGTTCAGCGATATCACCATCTGAACGAACTCACGGGCAGGCTGGAGGCTGGCATGAATAGGTAGGTTCACGAACGATCAAGGGATCATGATCAAGCCTCTTCTCCAGGTTGGCGACATCCATGAGGATCTTCCCAATCTGACCAAACTTGCTGATCTTGTCAATCTTGCCGAACTTGTCGTTTTTCTGATCGCCGGAATCGCCCTACATAAGTCAGACAGCAAACCAACGGGGACGATATTCGTCCCCGTTGGCGCGTGTGCGTATGAAAGATGAGGAAAGCCGATGAATCCTCACTTGGCGAGGGCGGGGTTGTAATCCGGCACCTCGACCTTGTCCTTGTCCTGGTATGGAGCCAGCATGAAGAGCGCCTTGAAATCTGTCGTCCCCTTGTTCACCAAATAATGGACCTTCTTAGGCTCCACATGGATGAAGTCTCCTGGTTTGCAGCGGAAGATTTGATAATCGATGTGGAACTCGATCTCTCCCTCCAGGATGTAGAAGTTTTCCTCCATGATGTTGTGATAATGGGCCTGGAAGTCCTGACCTGGTTTCAACGCGACCACACCTGCATACATCCTTGGCCCGCGAAGAAGATATTTGGGGCCGCTGTCTCCAAAGCGATACTCGAAATCTGTCTCATGAACCATTGTCATAGTTTTTACACAATCCTTTCATAGTTAGCTGAGTCTTGTTGCCAATCCATCCGTTGAGTCGAGCAGGTCAACCAAGCCCCGGCGCGATCCACATGTGCTCCGTCAAACCTTCATCCGCCAGCTGAAGCTGCCTTGCGTACAGCTTCCGCCATTGATCATACAGCTTGTTGTAAACTTCCTGATGTTCAGGGTTAGGGGTGTACGTCCTTTCAAAATGCACGACCTTCTCGATCGCATCCTCAAAGCTGCTGTACACGCCGGCTCCAACCCCGGCGCAGATCGCCGTGCCCAGCGCTGTTGATTCCTTCACTACCGGCACTTTTAAAGGAACGTTCAGCACATCGCAGACGATCTGACACCAGAGGTCGCTCTTCGAAGCGCCTCCAGCGAAGATGATGGAGTCAGGAGATGCCTTTGTGATCCTGCTGACAAGCTCCACATTGCCCCGGGTGACATACGCCGCATTCTCCATGATTGCTCTATAGAAGCTGGCTTTATTGAATTTCGACGCGTCCAGTTTGAAATTAATAAAGCCAGGAGCCGCGTGTTTCCATGACATGTAATTCATAACGTCGCTGAAGGTGCACAGCATGCCGTAGCTTCCCGCCGGAACAAGCTGCGCTTGCCGTTGCATCTGGGAGTAGATGCTTTCTCCCGTTGATTTCTGGATGTAGGCTTCCAGATCGCAGAATGCGTCGCGGAACCAGCGCATGACCAGTCCCGGGAAAAAGGCGATCGCCTCATACTGCCATGTGTTCGGCACCGCATGGCAATTGATGCGTACCTGGCATTCCTCGTCGATTTTCAGCCCGGTGGTTGTATACTCATATTGCCAGAAGCTACCGCCGAAAATGACTGCATCGCCTTCGCGCACCGCGCCGACCCCGATGCAGCCAAGCTGCGCGTCGCCGCCGCCTGCCACGACGAGGGTGCCCGTGTCCAAACCTGAAAGAGCAGCCATCTCTGGAGTGACCTGGCCGATCACGGTACCGCTTTCATAAACAACGGGATAAATGTCGCTCTTCAGCTGCACCTTCCTCGCGATCTCCGGATCCCACTTTCGGCTGTGAAGATCGAACATGCCGGTTGTGCAGCCGTTGGACGGCTCAACCGAGATCTTGCCCGACAACCGGTACGTGATCCAGTCGTTGAGCATGGTGACATATCTCGTTCGCTCGTAGACGTCGGGTATGTTGTTCTTCACCCACAGGATGCGCGGGATGGCCCCTAGCGAGAAGGTCTGGCCGGATATGCGGTAAATGTCTCTCTCGATGGAGTCGCTGATCTTGTAAAGGTTGTAAACCTCGTTGTCTGCACGGGAATCCACATTGGCACAGGCCCAGATTTCCTGGCCATGCTCGTCGTACAGAACGATGCCTTCTCTCATGCTTGATGTGGACACGGCGGCGATGTTCTTAGGATCCACCTTGCTTGTCCGGATGGTTTGCCGGATCAGGTCCACGATGATCCGGATATTCGTGTCAATGTCGAAATCCATGGAACCGGGATAGCGTTCGTCTTCGTGATGAGTCCATTCCGCCTGGGCAGACGTCACTTCCCGCCCCTCGACGTCGAACAGAATCACCCTCACACTGCCGGTACCGGCATCAATCGCCATCAGATACTTCTCCATGTTAAACCCCCCAGTAGCTCAGAATCATCAATGATTCACATCTCCAAAATGCTCCTGATCTCCACAGGTCACTCCATCAGACTTTTCGCCACCTGTTCATCGGTAATCAGCACATCGATATATCCGCCCTTCAACGCTCCGCGAATCGCCTCCTTCTTCTCGAGTCCGCCTGCCACAGCGATGACGTTGTTCAAGGATTTGAGAAATTCGATCGGCGTGCTGATCTGACGCCTGTGAAATGGCAGGTCCAGCACATTGCCGTCGATGTCATAGAATTGGCTGAGCAGATCGCCGACTGCGCCCTTCATCTTCAGTATTTCGAAGTCATTTTTGCCCATGTAGCCTTCGCGGATCAGAGTAGCGCGATCGTGGAGCGCCCCGATGCCGATGACTGTCATGTTGGAGTAGGGGATCATCTCCAAGATCCGTTTGACGGAGTTTTCCTCCTTCAGTTGATTGGCCAGTTCTTCGTTAGCAACCAGCAGAGGGGTGGGGATGATGTAGTGCGAATAATTCGGATTCGTATAATAATCTGATCTCGGTGCGATGGCGGTAGGCATGTAAAACTTGACCCCGCCTGACAAGGAGACGAAAGTGACCTTGTATTTGGCAGAGATCTGCAGGTTAGCCAGAGTTCGCGAGACCGCTTCGCCGTAACCGATGCTGATCATCGTGTCGCTGGTAATGCGATCCTCAATATATTGGGCAGCCGCCACCGTAATGCTGTTCACCACATCATGTGAAGATGCCGGGACGATATGAATATCTTTCAGATTGTACATTTCCTTGATCTGATTCTGAAGATGGATGTTGTCCATCGCAGACAGATTGATCTTGAACTGGATGACATTGTTCGTCTTGGCTTTCTCAAGATATTTGATCACCTTCATGCGGGAAAGGTTCAGGTTGTCCGAGATCTCATTCTGGGTTAACCCTTCCACGTAATATTGCCAGGCAATCTTGACGATCAGATCGTTTTCATACGACATAGGCATCACCTGCTTCACCATAGAGTATACAAAACAAAATATTTTAACAAAAACAAATGTTCCACGAAAATAAATATAACATTATATAAGCGGTCTGTCAATTTTTTTGGAAATTTTATATGATGAATCAGAAAATTATGATGAAATGCAGTAAATATATGAGTTTTTCTAGATGTTATTGAATTAATCCAGCAACCAATGATGGAAATTAATGGAGTGAACATTTTTTTGACGAACAATAATTTGATGCTTGATTAATAAAATGTTTTAAACTATAATCGGATTATCCGCTATCAGAAAACGTTTACAAGTTTCGTTGGTTTTCGGTGATCGATCTGGCTCGCGCATCTAGTGAATTCACTTTCATCACGCAGCAAGGGGGTCTTGGCAATGGATGGGCATCGACAACTGGTCAACCTGGAGAACATCATGAAGTCGTTCAACCAGAACGCAGTACTCAAAGGGGTGTCTCTGGAGATAAATGAATCAGAAGTCATTTCCATCATCGGCGGCAATGGCGCAGGCAAAAGCACGTTAATGAAAATTCTCACCGGGGTGTACAAGCCGGACAGCGGCACGATCCGCATCGGCGGCGAGATTGTGGAATCGTACAACCCGCATGTCGCGCATGTGAAAGGGATCTATCTGGTTCCGCAGGAACCGGTGCTCTTCCCGAACATGACGATCGAACAGAATCTGGGCATCGGTCATCCCGGCAAGTTGAAGAAATCGGAACTTAGGGCCAAGGCGAAGCAGCTGATGGAGCAACTGGAATGGAATCTGGATCTGAACCGGATGGCCTCGTCCCTGTCCATCGCCGAGCAGCAGCAGGTGGAGATCATCAAGGGATTGCTGAGGGATGTGAAGGTTCTGATTCTGGACGAACCGACATCATCGCTGACCTTCGCTGAGACGGAGAAGCTGTTCCGGATCATCGAGAAGTTGAAGGCTAACGGCGTTGGCATCTTTTATATCACCCATCGCCTGGACGAAGTGTTCCAGATCTCGACCCATGCGGTGATCCTTAGGGACGGCAAGGTGACGCTCAAGGGCGACATCCGTGAATTTACGAAAGATATGCTGATCCAGGGTTTGCTGCCGATCGACAGTGAGAAGAAGGGAAAGTTCAGCTTCGTGAAGAGAAGGGTTAACCGCGTGAAGGAGGAGCCGGTCCTGCAGGTACGGGGACTGAGCGGCGACGGCTTCCGCGATATCAGCTTCGACGTCTATCGCGGCGAGGTCGTTGGCTTGGCAGGTCTCGTCGGCGCCGGGAGGACGGAGATTGCGGAGGCGATCTACGGGATTACCAAGCCGTACAGCGGCCAGGTGCTGCTGAACGGCAAGGACATCACCCGGCTGTCGGTGCGTGAGACGATCGACCAGGGGCTGGCCTATATCCCGGAGGACAGATTCCTGAACGGGATATTCTCGATCACTTCCATAACGAACAATGTAACCGCTCAAATAATCAGAAATGACCGATTTTTCCTGAACAGGAAACTCGAGCGAACCGTAACCGATGAGTATGTGAGCAAGCTGCGCATCAAGATCGTCGACCAGGAGGACGAGATCAGGTCGTTGTCCGGTGGCAATCAACAGAAAGTCGTAATCTCGAGGATCCTCGCCACGAAACCGCAATTGATCATCATGGACGAGCCGACCAGAGGGATCGACGCGGCAGCGCGCAGCGATATCTACAACATCATTGGACAACTCCGGGATGAAGGCTACTCCATCCTGCTCATCTCTTCAGACCTGGAGGAGATCGAACTGATCTGCGACCGTATCTATGCGATATATCGGGGAAGATGCAACGTGTGTCTGGAAGCGGATGAGATCGACGTAACCAACGTGATGAAAGCAGCGTTCGGCACCTACGAAGGAGTGTAACAACATGTCAAGGATGAGCCAAATATCCGTTTCAGTATTCCATTTTCTGAGGAAGCACCGCGAATTCAGAACGTTCGGTTTCCTGATCGCCCTCTTCGTGATCGTCGGCATCTTCAATGCCAGTTACCTGACTCCGGACAACATGGAGAATTCCGTTCGCAGTAGCGTTGTCTACATCATCATGGCGACGGGCATGACCTTCGTGCTCCTGACCGGCAACATCGATATCTCCGTTGGCGGCGTGCTCGGACTTAGCGCTGCTGTAAGCGCCACCATCGTGCGGAACGGCGGCAGCATCGTCACCGCCTTCGTCGCCGTCATCGTCATCGGCCTGATCATCGGGCTGCTCAACGGGCTGGGTGTCTCGGTGCTCAAGATTCAATCCTTCATCCTGACCCTTGGAATGAATGAGGTGCTGCGCGTCGTTCAGGTCATCTTTCAGGGGGGCAGGAATGTTGAAGGGCTGCCGACCAGCTTCCAACGGATCACCCAGCATGAAATTCTCGGCGTGAGCACCCTGTCCATCGTCGTCATCTTGCTCGTCATCGGCATTCATCTCTTCCTGTCCATGAACCGGAAGGGCCGTTATTTCGCAGCGATCGGCGACAAGGAAGAAGGGGCGGTGCTGGCCGGTATACCGGTCAAGCGTTACAAGATCTACGCCTTTATGATGAGCAGCGTCTGTGCGGCCATCGCTGGCCTGATCTTCGCCAGCCGCATCGGCAACAACATTCCAACCACTGCCGGACTTGGCTATGAGATGACGGTCATCGCCGCATGCGTACTGGGCGGAGTCTCCCTGGCCGGCGGTGTAGGTTCTGTTCTCGGGGCGACGATCGGAGCCATCTTCATGACCTCGATCTCTTCAGCGCTGGTTTTCCTGAAGGTGGACGCGTTCTGGAAGGATGTCATTTCCGGTAGCCTGCTGATCCTGATCGTCGTGTTCGACATGCTGCTGATCCACCGCAACAACCAGAAAGCGAAGAAGCAGCGGCTGAACGCCAGAGTTCTTGAAATCCGGAAGGAGATGTGAAGCAGATGCAGCGACTGATGAAGAATACCTTGCGCAGCTCCAGATGGAATCTGTTCCTGGTGCTGATCCTGATCCTTGAACTTGTCATCTTCGGCCAGATGAATGACCGATTCCTGCGTGTGGACACGTTGCTGAACAGCTTCGACAACTTCGCCGGAATCGCCATCATCGCTTTCTTCGTGACCTTTGTTATCATCACCGGGGGCATCGACATTTCCGGCGGCTCCATCGTCGGGCTTGCATCCGTCATCACGGGCATCCTTTATCAGGTGGCCGGCTGGAACATCTGGCTGGCTGCAGCGGCTGCGATCATCGCAAGCGGCTTGTGCGGCTTGCTGAATGGCTTGTTGATCGCTTACGTCGGCGTTCAAGCGATGATCATCACCCTCGGCAGCATGTTGCTGTTCAAGGGGCTCGCCATCCTGTTGTTCGGGTTGTCCGGCGTCAGCGTGGCGGAGGGCATCTCGAAGTTCCCTACGGAATTTACGGATCTGGCCCATATCAAGTTGTTTGGCGTCATTCCGATGTATCTGGCTGTCTTTGCTGTCATGCTGCTCATATCCTATCTTCTGCTTCACAGAACGAGGTATGGCAGATATATATACTTGATTGGCATCAACCCGAACACCGCCCGTTACTCAGGCATTAATACAAAGCGGATCATCGCCAGCACGTATGTCCTGTCAGGATTTGCGGCCGGCATATCCGGCGTGTTACTTACCTCCTACCTATGGAGCGCCCGGGCGGAATTTGGCGAGACTTACCTGATGCCGATGCTGACAGCAGTTGTGCTTGGGGGCACCCTCATCACCGGCGGGAAGGGAGGTGTTATTGGTACTGCTCTGGCGAGCATCATCGTCGGTTTCCTGCAGCTTGGATTGCAGCTTGGGGGTGTACAAAGCCAGTATACCGGCCTGGCGGTAGGTTTGCTGTTGATCGTATCCGTCGTCGTGTTGGGAGTATCGGGCATGAATCTGAGAATCAAAGGGGTACTTAACGTCAAGAAAGATAGAGGAGGCAATCAAAATGCGTAAATCCAAATTGTTCAAAATCCTTACCGGAATCTTGCTCTTATCTATGATCTTGGCAGCTTGCAGCAGCAACTCTTCCGGCACAAGCAACAGCGGAAGCAAGAACAACTCTTCCGCATCCGGCAATAACTCCGGTTCCAAGCAGATGGAAGTTGTCTTCATACCGAAATTGACCGGCAACTCCTTCTTCGAGTCCGGCAATGATGGCGCTCAGGAAATGGCCAAGGCTGAAGGCTTCAAGGTTACCTATGACGGTACGCCTGAGGTTGCCGTTTCCAATCAGGTGAACATTATCAATAACGCGATTACCAGAGGGGTTGATGCCATCGCGATTTCGTCCGTCAGCGTTGACGGTCTGAATCAGGTGCTGCAAAAAGCCAGGGATGCTGGCATCAAGATCGTCACCTGGGATTCTGACGTAGACCCGCGCTACCGCAGCATCTATGTCAATCAGGGTACACCGGATATTCTGGGCGAGATGCTGGTCGAAATGGCTGTAAGCGCACTCGACGACCCGAACCGTCCGATCAAGTTCGCATGGTTCTATTCCAGCCCGACTGTCCCTGACCAGAACGCCTGGGTGAATGCCGCCAACGAGTACATCAAGGAAAAATACCCGAGCTGGGAGCTTGTAACGACGGAATTCGGCGAATCTGACGCGCAGCTGTCGCTGCAAATCGGTGAAAGCATCCTGGATACGTATCCGGACATCGACGTCATCATCTGCCCTGACTCCACCGCACTGCCGGCAATGGCGCAAGCGATGAAGAACAAGGGCAAGAACAAGAACGATGTTGTGGTAACCGGATTTGCCACTCCGAACTCGATGCGCGACTTCCTGAAGGACGACACGATCCCGAACCATGGCCTGTGGGATGTCAAGGTGCAAGGCGCGCTGGCTGTCTACATTGCGAAATATCTGGCAGAAGGCAATGAACTGAAAGTGGGCGACAAGGTAAATGTTCCGGGCATCGGCGAGGTAGAGGTGCAGCCGAACTCCATCCAGGGCTATGACTACGAGGCAGAGGATTCCGGCATCATCGTATTGCCTGAACGAGTGGTATTCACGAAGGAAAATACGGACAACTACAACTTCTGACAACGACAACTTATAAAGATTATGCAGAATAAGGAGAATGCGATATGGCAGATAATATTGGAAACAAAGTGGCGAAGAATTTCTCGGAAGATGTGCCTTTTGCCAACAGCGGCGGCTATCACGTCAAGGGTGCGGCATCCTACGACTGGGGCATGAAGGACAGATTGTCCAGAATCTTCGATCCCAAGTCCGGCAAGACGGTGATGTTGGCCTTTGACCATGGCTACTTCATGGGACCGACCTCAGGCCTGGAGCGCCTGGACCTGCTCATCCCGAGACTGGCACCGTATGCGGATTGTCTCATGGGTACCCGCGGCGCGATCCGCAGCAGCGTTCCGCCTACCTACAACAAGGCGGTCGCGCTCCGGGCATCCTCCGGATCGAGCATCCTGAATGACGACCTGAGCCATGAGTCGATGGTTGTCGATATCGAGGACGCGATCCGTATCAACGCCAGCGCCATTGCCATCCAGACGTTCATTGGCGCAGATGGTCAGAAGGAAACGATCGAGCAGCTGAACAAGGCGATCAACCTCGGTTTCCGATATTCGATCCCTACTCTGGGCGTAGTTGCCGTCGGCAAGCAAATGGAACGCACGACCCAATTCTTCCTGCTCGCGACGAGAATGCTGGCCGAGTTCGGCGCTCAGATCGTAAAGACCTATTACTGCGATGACTTCGACAAGGTCGCCGCAGCTTGTCCGGTTCCGCTCGTCGTGGCGGGAGGCAAGAAGCTTCCGGAGAAGGACGCCCTGACCCTGACCTACAACTCTGTGCAGAACGGCGCAGCCGGCGTGGATATGGGCCGGAATATCTTCCAGTCTCCATATCCGGAGGAAATGATTCAGGCGGTTCGCAAGATCGTCCACGAAGGCTACACTGACAAAGAGGCTTACGAGTTCTTTCAGGAACTGATTAACAGCAAGTAATCCCACTGCGCGAAATAAAGCTTCTACAGTATAGTAGAAGCTTTATTTCCCCTATACCAAGGAGGCATCACAATGGCGAAAGTGGCTTTTCTGATCGCGGATGATTTTGAAGATTCCGAGATGGTGAATCCTTATGAGGCAGTCAAGGAGGCCGGTCATGAAGTGGTGATCATCGGCCTGGAACGCGGAGCGGTCATCAAGGGGAAGCACGGGACAGCATCGTATGTGGCTGACCTGGGGATTGCGGAAGCGAATGCGGCGGATTACGACGCGGTAGTCATTCCAGGCGGAAGCAGCCCTGAGGAACTGAGGGTAAACGACGATGTCGTGCGTTTCGTGCAAGCGCTGAATGACCGTTCCGCGGTGATCGCCGGCATCTGCCACGGTCCTCAGGTGATGATCAGCGCCGATATCCTGCAAGGCCATGAGGCGACCTGCTTCAAAGGAATCCGCGACGACGTGAAAAACAGCGGCGCCACATACAGGGATGAGGAAGTGGTCGTCAGCGGCAACCTGATCACGTCACGAACGCCGAAAGATGAACCGGCTTTCATTCGCGAGCTTCTGGCGAAGTTGGGCTGAACGTACACAGATAACTGGTCAGCTCATTCATATCCCTACCCGTATCGTCATGGATACTGTCGGTTGCAGGCCATATCCGGTTTGGCCTTGCGGAAAACAGCATATCATAAATAGCAGGATTGTGTGATGTTTCGGCAGGATTCATACTCCCCGGCGGGGCGCTTTGTCGGTAAGCTAAGGGTGTAAATCCGACGAAAGGGGATTTGGATATGGCCTACACACCGCGCACGATAACAGCAGAACAGAAGAAGCAGTTCGAGGAAGAGGGGTATCTGGTCGTCAAGGGTGTTTTCACCGGGGAGCAGCTGAAGGAGATCGAGGAGACGTTCTGGAGGATCAGCGAGCAGCGGGTGCCGGGGTTTTTTGAGCCGGATCTGTCAGGGGCGAGCGATGACCCGTTGAAGCGATATCCGCGGGTGATGCATCCGCACCGCTTCAACGAGACGGCGAGGAAGTACATGCTGCATCCCACGGTGATGGCGATCCTCGAGGATCTGTATGAGGAGCCCGCGCTTGCCGCGCAGAGCATGTTCTACTACAAGCCGCCGGGTTCGAGAGGGCAAGCGCTGCATCAGGACAACTTCTATCTCAAGGTGGAGCCCGGCACCTGCATCGCAGCCTGGACGGCGATCGATCCGGCCGATGAGGAGAACGGCGGCCTCATGGTCGTGCCGAAGACGCAGGACTTCGACATCGTCTGTCCGGAGGAAGCGGATGCGCGGGAATCCTTCACGACGCATTTCGTCAAGCCGCCGAAGGATCGCAAGGTCGTGCCGGTCGTGATGGATCCGGGCGATGTGCTGTTCTTCAACGGCAACCTCATCCACGGCTCGTACCGGAACAAGACGAAGGACCGCTTCCGCCGCTCGTTCATCTGCCACTATGCCAACGAATCGGCGAGTCGCATCGCGAATTACTACCGGCCGCTGTATCGGGCTGACGGCACGGAGGTCGACCTGGAGCCGAACATGGATGGCGGTCCATGCGGCGTGGAGTTCGAGGCGGCATATCCGCATTGACCGGTCGGTCCGGAAGAGCACGCTTGCCAGCCGAATCAACGGGATAGAGGCGCGAGGATGTCATGCTCAGGCGACATCCGAGCGCCTCTCTGTGTTATAACCCGAACTCTACCCGCACGTCGACGCCTGGCTCCAGCTCCAGCCACAGCACATCTCTGCTCTCCTGCCGTGTCCGCCCGACCGCTTCGCCGTTCTTCCTTGCTGCCTGCCAGGGCACAGCCAGCTCAAGGCGAACCGTCTGCGGTCTGGGGGCAATCGAACGAAGCGTCGCTTCCACCAGGCCTTGCTCGAGATTCCATCGCAGCTCCCGGATCTCCACCCGCGTTCTTGCCATCAGGCCGCAGATCATCCCGACCCTCCAATAGGATGGAAGCGCCGGCAGCAGCTCGATGACTCCGGTGTGGCTGTAGACCAGGGCTTCATTCACCACTGCGGCGATTCCGAACAGAGTGTCGGTGCAATAGGACCGCATCCTGCGGTTGGTGTCATGGTCGGTCATCAGCGAGGAGTAGAAGCCTTCACTGACCATCATCGGCAACAGACAGGACATGGCCTCATCGCCGTCCTTCAGCCGCGCTGCGACCAGCGCCTTGTGGATCCAGCCATGGCCGGCGGTATTGTCTCCTGTATTGAACCGATTCCGATTCTCCAGCGCTTTCCTGCACGCTGCGGCCAGCTCCGCTTCCTCATGGGCCTCATAGCCCGGCCAGGCGGGATACAGATGGCTCAGATGACGGTGATCGTTGTTCTCCCGATACTCCTTCATCGCCCATTCGCGCAAGGCTCCATCGTCGTCCAGCAGATATCGGGGCAACTGCTGAAGCAGAGCCTCCCACCGGGCCACCGCTGCCTCATACCCCTCGCGCTTCACCGCTTGCTCCATGGCGATGACCATCGCGAGGCCATCCCGCGCTGCGGCGATATCCATCGTCGCATTGGCGGTCAGCTTGCTGAGGCAGCCTGCCGGGTGATTCTCAGGCGAATAGGCGGGCAGGATGATGTACCTCTCGCCCGGGTTCAACTGCTTCTTGCCCGGTTCATAGCGGGCATGACCCTCCGCGTCGGTATAATACTCCGGCGTGCAGATCTGCTCCCAGAAGTTCGCCTGCTTCGTGAGCAGCGGCAACAGGATGTCCCGTTCCAGATCCAGGTATCCCCGTTCCATTAGCTCGCGATATTCCTCATCGCTGAGACCGCCATCCTGAACTCCAAGGTACGGCTGAAGGTCGTGGATTCTCATGTTCTCATGGATCGGAATCCTCTGATTGCCGTAGCATTGCCAATACTCGAAGATCGGCAGCAAACACCAGCTGGCTCCGGCGTTCCAATACTCGAAAGGATAGTCGTTGTCATATTCGACATGCATCGCCCGGTCGCCATCGGAGTTGACAGACACCTGCAGCGCATCGTGCATGCCGTACGCCATTCGGGCATTGTATGCGAAGTCGGGCACATTCCTGAGGATGAAGGTGATGTAACCGGGCTGCGCAAGCGTCATATGCCCGGTGTTCATGGCCGCCACCTGCAGATTGACGTTGGCATCCAGCGTATAGATGGAACGCCAGCCGGGATTCCATTCGCCGGTCCACATGCCGTACAGACGCGGCGCGCTGGAGCCGCTGCAGCAGATGAACGCATATCTCGCCTGCTCATAGACCTTCCGGATGAACGCCGGATGCACCCTGGTCGGCTCCGCCTTCTGCGCCTGAAGAAGGGAGAGGTTGTCCATGGACGCATCGTCCGAATCTTCGCCCAACGCAAATCGCACCGCGCCGAACTCGGCGGCGTGCACGGCGGCATGGGCTTGCAGCGCAGCTGCATAGTCAAAGCGTCCATCAGCGTCCCGATAACGCTCGGCGACCTCGCGGGTATGACCGGCCAGCTGGTCGAGGATGGCATACCCGGATGTCTGTCTGAAATCCTCCAGCCTTCCCATATCGAAGGTTCGGGCGGCCTGGGTGATCAGGATGATCTCCTCGGCATCGTCGATCCGGACAGCGGGGTTCTGCACAGCGCCGACGTTCATCGGATCCTGGGACTCCTTGAGCCGGATGATCTGTTTGCTGCCGCCCGCCGCGATGATGCGCGTCAAGCCGGCATAGCCGCCGTTAGCCAGCTCGCTGCCGGGGTACGAAGGATAGTGGGCGACAAGCGCGATGTAATCTCCGTCCGGATCGACCATTTTTTTGTACTGCATCCCGGAAACTCCGGGTGTGGTTGCGCCCCCGCTCATCGAGACGATATCGTCGATGGAGACGGTCATCTGGATCCGGTTGCCCGTTGAGGATGACGTGATCCTTGTGATGGACACATTGTCCACCCGGGAGGTGAAGGACGTCCGTTGCCATTCGCCATGCTCATCGGTGTACCTGACGCCGGTCTCCGCCGTCTCATAGTTGGTCCACCGGACATAGTCGGACAGATGGCCGCGCGGTGACAGTTCCAGCCTGAGCTGATGGGCGGGGTGATAGCGGTAATAGAAGGTTCTTCTTCTCGGCTCGCCGTCCTTGTCGGTGATTTTCCATTCGTCATTCCTATGGAAGACATTCCATCTGGCCTCCTCCAGCTGGCTCGGCAGCTCGTCCGGAATCACCCTCGGATCGGGCGACGGGAAGTTATTCCACATGTATTGAAAAATAAACGTGTCCGAATACGGAGCACCTGAAGTGACATAACCGTTCTCTCCGTTGCCGCTCACCATCCCTTCCCGCCATTCGTGCCCCGCGTTCTCAAGCGGAATCTCCGTCCAGGTATGGACATGGCAACCCTTCCGATAGATGATGCGGTTGTCCGATCCTCGCAGCATGGGCATGACCTCCTGTCTGAAAGATTTCCTGTTCCTGCGTCAATTGACAACTCCAGGCTGTTCTTATTATAGTGGGTTGCAGCAGGATCAGTAATGGAACAAAGACGACGTTCCTATTGCGAGAATGTCGTGTTTTCACAGGAGGGTGGCCGCATGATCATGAACCTGCCCAGGGTGGATATCGGGAATATGGATATCAAGCTCAGGCTTGGCGGTTTGCTGCTGAATGTGCTGTTCGTGCGGTTCGGGGTATTCAGCCAGACGATCGCGGAACACAGCCACAGCTTCGGCAGCTATGAGCTTCATTACATCCCCAGCGGTTATGGCGAGCTGATCGTGCATGGCAGGCGTTATCCGATCGTGCCCGGAACGCTGTATATGACCGGTCCGGGAGTCGCCCATGAGCAGATACCGGATCGGGACGATCCGATGGCGGAATACTGCATGTTCTTCGAGGTGAGAACGCCCGCCCCTCCTGCGGCCCACTCACAGACCATCCCTTGCGAGCCTGCGCTTGCCGAGCTGCTGCTGTCCACCCCGTTCTGGTATGGCAGGGACGAGGGAGATCTGATGCCCCTGTTCCATATGCTGGCGGAGGAACTGGCGCAGCGAAGGCTTGGCTTGCATCATATGGCGACCAATCTGCTCGAGATGATCCTCATTCGCACGATCCGGCAATACGCGCAAGGGGAGATCCATCCGATCGTTCCTGCCAAGACACTCGATGACAGCCGAATGATGATCATCGAGAACAGCTTCATGTATCATGCATCCACGATCACGATGGGAGCGCTTTCGCGGATGATCGGACTAAGCGAGAGGCAGACCGACCGGATCATCCGCAGGCAGTATGGCATGTCATTCCGGCAGAAAAAGAAGCAGGCGAGGATGGCGGCGGCAGCGCGTCTGCTGAAGACGACCGACTGGCAGGTCACCGAGATCGCCAGGCAGACGGGATACGCCACCGTCGAGCAATTCAGCCATTCCTTCAAGCAATATTATGGGCTGACGGCTACGGAATACCGGAGCCAGGCCCAGGTCAACGTGAAGTCTGGTCCGTCCTCATGATCACCCTATCAATCTGTCAAGGAGATGGAGCGATGAAGAAGCTGTATCATGGCGCCGCATGGTATCCCGAGCTGTGGGATGAGGAGGTGCTGAAGCAGGATATCGAGCTGATGCAAGCGACCGGCATCAATGTCGTGCGGATCGGGGAATTCGCCTGGTCCGTCATCGAGCCGGAGGAAGGCAAGTACGATCTCAGCCTGTTCGTGAAGGTGATCGGTTGGCTGCACGAGAGCGGCATCGACACCGTCATGTGCACGCCGACGCCAACTCCGCCGGTCTGGTACAGCCACCGGCATCCGGAGCGGATGTACGTGGACGAGCGGGGCACGGTGATGGGCCACGGGTCGAGGCAGCATGCGTGCACGAACCATCCGGACTTCCGCCGGAAGGCCGCGGCCATCACCGAGGAGATCGCCAGGGCCGTCGGGCGTCTGCCTGGTCTCGTCGCCTGGCAGCTGGACAATGAATTCAAGGCGCATGTGGCGGAATGCATGTGCGCGGCATGCCTCAGGCAGTGGCACGAGTGGCTCGAGCGACGCTACGGCACGATAGAGAAGCTGAATGAGGCATGGGGAACGAAGATCTGGAGCGAGTATTACTGGAGCTTCGAGCAGGTGCCGCAGCCCGGTCCGACGCCTTTCCTGCACAATTCCTCGCTGCGCACGATGTACCAGCTCTTCTCGATGGAGAGAATCGCCGAGTTCGCCGAGGAGCAGGCAGCGATCATTCGCCGGTATTCGGATGCGCCGATCACGCACAACAGCAGCATCGCCTTCCATGTGGACAATGAGCGGCTGTTCCGCAACCTGGACTTCGCCGCTTATGACACCTACGCCTCATCGGATCACCATGACGCCTACCTGATCAACTGCGATCTGTGGCGCAACATGAAGCGGGGACGCCCTTACTGGATCATGGAGACGAGCCCGTCCTTCGGCGGATCGCTGGTGAGCTACGGCAAGCCCCATCCGAACGGCTATCTGCGGGCGGAGGCGGTTGCGGCGTACGCGCTTGGCGCGGAGGCCTTCTGTTACTGGCTGTGGAGGCAGCAGAGGGCCGGCAGCGAGCAGCCGCACAGCTCGGTGATCAGCGCATGGGGGAAGCCGACGGTGGCGTATCGGAATGTGCGGCAGGTGGAAGAGGCCAGGAAGCAGCTGGAGCCGGCGATCGTGGCCACCCGCCTGAAGCGGGCGGATGTGGCGATCACCTATTCGGATCGGGCGAAGGCGTATCTTCGGACAGAACCGCATCGCGGGCTCAACCATCGGGGATTGATCACCTCCTTCTACAGCATGTTCCTGAAGATGGGGATCCACCGGGACCTCATCCCGGAGGGAGCGGATCTGGACGGCTACAGGCTGCTGTTCACGCCGTTCCTGCCTTATGTGTCGGACGAGTTCCTGGAGCGGGTGGATGCGTTTGTGCGCCGCGGCGGCATCTGGGTAGCAGGGCCATTGACCGGAGGAAGGACCGGGGAGCATACGATCCCGACGGATGCGGGACTGGGCGCGGCTCTGGAGAAGCTGGCTGGCGTCGAGACCCTGTACACCTATCCGATGGACCAGACCGGCACGAAGGGACGGGCCTTCGGCATCGAGGCCGAACTGACCTCGTGGAGCGCCGTCTTCAGGCCTGTCGAAGCGGAGGCGGTGGGCGTGTTGGTGGATGGATTGTGCCCTGGAGAGGCATTTATCACGGAGCGTCGTCTCGGTGCAGGCAAGATCGTGTTGATCGGATCGACTCCGACGGGTGATGATGGCAACGAGTTGTGGGCGAAGCTCATCGAGCACTACGCGGCGGAAGCGGGAGTGACCGTCCGTACCGATGCCACTCCTGGGACGATCGTCGCGCAGAGGCAGGGAGACGGTTGCGAGATATGGATCATCGTCAATATGGATGGCGCAGGGGGAACCGTGACACTGCCATCCAAAGGTGTTGATATCGCAACGGACGAACCGGTGGATGCCGGTAAGCTTGCTGTAGGCAGGTATGCGTATCGAGCCATTCGGTTGGCTGCACGCGATTAGTCAGGATAGCTGCAGTATCAGTTGGTTGAGATGGAGTAACTGGCAGTCTGCTGTTGTATCATCATTTGCCGATATTGAGTTTCATCCAATCAGATGGATCCCGCTGTTTGGCATAAGCCGCAGCGGGATATTATGTGTCCTTGATCATCCATGGATCTTCCGATAATCGTTCGGGCTGAGCTGCTCGTGCTTCCGGAACACGGTGCTGAAGTAGTTGGCATCCTCGAAGCCGGTCAGCCGGGCGATCTCCTTCACCTGCAGCTGCGGATGCTGGAGGAGCAGCTCCTTGCTCTTCATGATGCGGACGGAGTTGATGTATTGGAAGACGCGTAGGCCAGTTGTCCTCTTGAACACATGGCAGAGATGCTGGGGCGTGATGCCGATGACTTCGGCCAACTGATCCAGCGTAAGAGGATGGCTGTAATGCTGCTCGATGTAGTCGAACAAGGGCTTGAGCTTGTGATTCAGGCTCGCGGCGCTGTTGTCCGGCAACAACGATGCATGCAGCATGATGTCCGTGAGCAGAGAGTACACCACGCTGGAGCACTGGATGCCCTTCAGATTGCTGTCGGACTGTCCGATGTCCAGCACCTGTTGTACCTTGGCGAGGAATAGCTCCGGCCTCGCCACATGATAGACGCCGGATGACGCGATGCCAACCGTCTGCCGCAGGAAAGACTCCACGCCATGCCCGTCGAAGACGATCCAGTCCACGATCCACGAGGAGCTGATCGCATAGTATTCATGCGCCTCCCCCTTCAGCAGCAGCATCGCCATCCCAGGTTTCACACGGTAGGTGCCGCTGTCCAGAATCAACTCCCCTTCGCCCTTCACACACTGGATCCACTGGTACAGATAGCCGCTTGGCCGCACAACATGCTCCTGCTCCCAATCATGACCGGTATCCACCAGGTAGTAGGGCAGTTGCCGATCCGATTCGGTGATGAGCGGAATGTACCTTTTTGTCATAGAGACCACCTTAATATTTTCGTATGATTCTTAAAATTGTTAGATTGTTGCGCTTGAAAATGAAATCTATAATAAGAATAAATCAAAGGATCGACGATGGCAATGATCATGATCCGAGATACGGAAGGGTGTACATGCGCAATGTGCAGAAACGAGATGTTGCTGATGACGGACTGGGAGTTTACGCGAGGAGAGCCGAAGGAAGAGAATTTTGCGAAGATACACCTGCCTCATGACTGGGCGATCACCGCGCCTGTCGACCGGCATATGAAGCAGGGTGCGCCCCAGGGGTACAGGGACCGCTGGGGCGTAGGCTGGTACAGGAAGGCGCTCTCGCTGCCGGAGAAGAAGCCGGGGTATGTGTATCTGCTGCAATTTGACGGGGTGTACGAGAACAGCACCGTATGGGTGAACGGCGTGGAAGTCGGTGGGCGGAAGTATGGCTACTCCCGATTTACTCTGGATATTACGAACAGTATACAGGTTGGAGACAATGTGATCCTGGTCAAGGTGGACAACACGGCGTTTCCGGCTGACCGGTGGTACTCCGGCGCGGGCATCTATCGGACGGTCAAACTGCTGGAGCTGCATGAGTTGCATCTGGACCCGGACGACATCCAGGTTCTGACGGAAGTGCGAAGCGACTCCGCCGTCGTCACGATCCATATCGGCGGTGATCAGCGCGTATCGGGAGCAGACACCGGCGCCTGTCTGGTGAGCGCCAGTCTCTCAAACGGTGAACAGAGGATAAGCGGCGAGTCTGACAGCGGCACGATCCGGCTCGAAGTTCCACATCCCAGGCTGTGGAGCCCGGAAGAGCCGAATCTGTATGATCTGGAGCTTTCGCTGGCAGTCGGCGAGACGGTGACGGATATCTATCGGTTACGGATCGGCATCCGTACGATCGAGATGATCCCGAACCGTGGCATGTTCCTGAACGGACGGATGATCAAGATCAAGGGGCTGTGCGTCCATCAGGACGGAGGCTCGCTCGGCATCGCCGTCCCGCCGGAGATCTGGAGAGATCGCCTGCTCCGATTCAAGGAGATCGGGTGCAATGCGATTCGCTTCGCGCATCATATTCCGCCGGCGGAGTTCCTCGACCTCTGTGACGAACTGGGATTTCTCGTCTATGAAGAGCCGTTCGACAAATGGGTCAGCGGATCGTACAGGCGTTATTTTGAGACGGAGTGGCAGCGCGACCTGGAATGCATGGTGCGCAGGGACCGCAACCACCCGTGCATCTTCATGTGGGGCGTTGGCAACGAAGTGGAGAACCAGGGTCAGTCCTCCATGCTGCGAATCCTGAAAATGCTGAAAGATCACCTGCTGACACTGGATGATACCAGACCGGTCTCGTACGCAATGAATCCGCATTTCAAGTATGAAAGCCATGTGGATCTGTCAAAGATCGAGGATATCCAGCAGTTCGTCGACACGGAGAGCGATACGGAAATCTACGACAAGGATGAGAGAGTCGAACGCATCCGCCGCATTGGCGAGATCGTTGACGTCTTAAGCTGCAACTATCAGGAGCAATGGTATGAGATGATCCACAAGGTCATGCCGGACAAGCTGATCCTGGGAACGGAAACTTACCAATACTTCCGCGGGCATCCGGATCAGATGCAGAACTTCAGCGAGGAAGTGCCGTGGATGGATGTGGAGAAGCATGACTACGTCATCGGCGGCATGCTGTGGACCGGCATCGACTATCTGGGCGAGTCGATGGGTTGGCCTGCCAAAGGGTGGGCTGGCTCGTTGTTCTGGACGAATGGCGAGCGCAAGCCGCTGTCCTGGCTGTATCAGAGCTATTGGACGGAGGAGCCGATGGTCTATCTGGCGGTGATGGATTATTCGTTGCAGGATGAAGGGGCGAAAGAGCATTGGGATGCGCCGAGGTACGCGAGTCACTGGAATTTTCCGCAGTTTAACAAGACGGTGATCCCGTATATGATCGCCTCGAACTGCGAGGAAGTCAGCCTTGAGCTGAACGGCAAGCGATTCTATGTGAAGAAGCCGTCTGATTTCCCGAACCGCATGATTACAGGCTATCTTCCCTATCAACCGGGTACTGTGATCGTCAGAGGATACCTCGCAGGTCAGGAAGTGTGCTCCTACACATTGAAGACGGCAGGACCTGCGGTGCGTCTCGGCTTCGACAAGGAAGAGCTGCGGCTGACGGCAGCGGAAGGCTATCATCAACTGCTCACGGTGCGAGCCTATGACAAGGACGGTACACTCGTATTCCGCGAAAGCGCCAAGGTCACGTTCGATGTAACCGGACCGGCGGAGGTCATCCGCGTCGACAATGGGGATCTCAGTTCCAGCGAACCGTACGACCGGAACTGGATGCATATGTATCACGGGCAAGTGAGCACGATCATCCGGCTGACTGGTGAGAAAGGACGCGTCGTTGTGTCGGCCTATGCGGACGGTTTGCTGCCTGCGCGCATCGTGATCCATGTGGTCTAAGCCACCTGCATGAGTCGAAAAAGTATCAAACAGAACTCGATTTTTTCCATAGAAATTCGCATCAATCGGTGCCATAATGGAAGTGAGACACTGAACAGGCAAGGTTCGGTGTCTCTTCTTATTATGAAAGAGGAGGCGTGGGAGGATGCATCGTGGACAGCGAAGAAGCTTCAAAGATCTGCGAATCAAGCACAAGTTGATGATCGTGATGATACTGGTGATCGTCCTGATCTGCATAGTTGTGCTCATCGGCTTGCAATGGTTGTTCCGGGCATACGACGATATGCTGTACGTCCAATCCGCCCGTTCGATCAACAATTCCATCAGCGACATCGAATATGAGATTCTGAGCGCCGAGAAGCTGTCGATGACGATCGCCATGGACACGCGCATCCAGGAACAACTGAACCGGATCAAGGACCTGACGAACGAATATGACAGGATGCAAGCGCTTACCGACTTCAAGAACAAGGTGTTCGCTTACATGCTGACGCACAAGCATATCTCTTCGATCCGTTATGTCAATGACTTCGGGTATGATCTCATGATCGGCCAATCGCCGCAAGTACCGGACGAATCATTAATCAGACTTGCGATCTCCCGGGCAAGTGTGATGAAAGGGGCTAATGTCTGGATCGAGCCAGATGCGCGCCATGACTATCTGCTCGCTGCAAGGGCGATCCTGTCTGCCGGTCCGGAGTTGCTCGAACCGCTGGGTACGCTGATCATCCAGGTGAACCTGGAGTCGATCATCCGACAACATCAATCATCCGCCGATGCAGGCAATCTGTATATATGGAAGGGCGACCGGCCGATCTATGTGTCCGATGAGCGATTCGTTCCGCTTCCCGACATGCTGAAGGACAAACAGGGCTATACGATCCGTGAACTGGATGGGGTCAACTCATTTATCGCCTATACGACTTCATCCGATACCGGGTGGACTTATTATAACGTGTTCTCCTACGATGATATCTTCCAGCGGAAAAATGATCTGCGCATGACGCTTCTGGTTGCCGTCGTGTTGTTGCTGACCGCGGTCATCATCATCAGCTACAGGTTGTCACACATGCTGACCCAGCCAATCGAACAATTGACGGATCAGATGAAGCTGGCGGAGAAAGGCGACCTTGGCAAGGTTATCACGAGCTTCGCATTCACCGATCGTGCGGATGAGATCGGGTATCTCGAGAAACGGTTCTCGATCATGATTCAGCGGATCAATACGCTGATCGAAGAGAACTACACGCGCCAGATCATGCTGAAGGATACGGAGTACAGGGCGTTGCAGGCGCAGATCAATCCGCATTTTCTCTATAATACATTAACATCGATTAACTGGCTGGCCAGATCCAACGGACAATCAGCCATCTCCAGCATGGTGGAGTCGCTCGGCAGATTGCTGCGGGCGGCGATCAGCAACAAGGAACCGATGATCACGATCGGGGAAGAGATCAAGCTGTTGCAGGATTATATGAACATTCAGAAGGTTCGATACGGTCATGATCTGCAATTCGTCCTTGATATCGATGAGCGGTTACATGACTATCGCATTCCCAAGATGTCTCTGCAGCCGATCGTTGAAAATTCGGTTAAGCATGGGCTGGAGAATATGCTTGAGCCATGCGTGATCACCGTATCGGCGGAAGATACGGATACGATGATTCACCTCTCTGTCGCAGACAATGGACCGGGGATGGACGAGGAGACATTGGAGAAGCTGAAGGATTTTCGATTGCCCTCCAAGGGGAGCGGCATCGGTCTCAAGAACATCCATGAACGATTGCAGCTCCTGTTTGGCGAAGAAGCGGGGTTAAGCTTCAGCAGCAAACCCGGCCAAGGTACCTTGGTCATCATCAAACTTCCGAAAGAGGTGTGAGGCAGCATGTACAAGGTGATCATCGTAGATGACGAGAAGCTGTCCAGAGACAGCATAGCGGGTTTGATCGATTGGGAAGCGAACGGCATGCGCCTGACAGGAGTGTATAAGAACGCCTTCGAAGCGTTGGATACTGCGCAGGCAGAAGCGCCGGACATCGTCATCACCGACATCAAGATGCCCGTTATGAACGGTCTGGAGCTGATCGCAAGATTGAAGGAGCTGAGCAGTGATACAGCGTTCATCGTCGTATCGGGTTACGATGAATATGAATACATGAGCGAAGCGATGCGCCATGGTCTAAAGCATTATCTGCTGAAGCCGTGCAATGAGCTGGATATTCTGGAGGTGCTGGCAGAGGTCAAGCAGGAGATCGCGCAGCGAAGCCGGGACAGGGAGTTCCTCGCGCGACTGGAGCGGGACTACCAGCGCATCTTGCCAAGTGTGAAGGAGCAATTCTTAAGAGACCTGGCGCTCACTGGCTTGCTCAATCAGCGAGACATCGATCAATATCTGGCGATGTTCGAGATCGATGCCGAGGCTTGTCAGCTCATCCTCGTGCAATTCGGCGAGAAGTGCGGCTATCTCGAGAAGTTTGCACTGAAGAATATCGCAGAGGATCTGTTTACGTCAGAGCGGCTGTTTCTGAGCACCATCGTGGAGGACGGTGTGCTGCTGCTGATCGAACCGATGGACTTCAAGGCGCTCAGCTATACGTTGAATCAGATGCGCGAGATCTACAGAGCTTACTACCGGATGGAACTGTACATGAGCGTCAGCGAGGCGGGGCGATTCCAGGACATCCGCTCGATGTACAAGGAGGCGCAGGCCATCTTGCGCTACCGCTTCTACTTCTCTGAAGGATGTATCCTGACGAAGGAGGATGTTCAGTTTCAATCGCGTCAGGGTGACCATACCGAGTATTATGCTCAGTTCGAGGAGATCGCTTTGTCAGTCAGAGCGGGTGATCTGGTCGCCGCAGGCAAGCAGCTTCGCGCGCTGTTCGAGCTGTTCGAGGAGCGCCGGATGGATATCGAGGAAGTGAAGATGCTGTGCATCGAACTGTATATGTTGCTCATTCGCCAGGGGCAGGAGCCGACCTCGGACAAGATGCTGCAGGTCGTCAGGATCAAGGATATCGGTACGCTGCAAGCCACCTATGAGTTCCTGAGCGCTGTAACCGAGGAGGCCGCTTCCTCCAACTACCGCGAATCCGCCAGCAAGCAGAACAGGATCATCTCGGAGGTGCTGGACATCATTGAGCGCAATCTGGACAATCCCGAGCTCTCCTTGAGCTGGATCGGTAAAGAATTGTTATATATGAATGTCGATTATCTGGGACGCTTGTTCACGAGGGAGATTGGGATGAAGTTTTCCCAGTATGTGCTGGAACGCCGGATGGAGAAAGCAATTCGTCTGATCGAGGAGCAGGAGGAGCTGAAGATCTACGAGATCTCCAAGCTCACCGGCTTCCGTGAAGATACGCCGTATTTCAGCAAGGTGTTCAAGAAACATACAGGCATGACGCCGACCGAATACAAAAAGCAACTGGAAGAGCGTAAGAACCGGAAGTAATGAAGTCGATTTTTTTCAGTGAGCTTGTCGAGTTATTACATTGTTCGACAGGACCGGCTCAAGTACGATGGATACAGGAAGACATGCCATCCCAGGGCCCGGGAGCGGAGCACTTCCGTTGACATTGACCAACGAGAAGAAGATTATAGGAGGGTATGGACATGAAATTGACATGGATGTCTTCACTGATCATCGCGCTGGCTGCGATCATGATCCTGGCGGGATGTTCGATCGGCGGCAGCAATATCGATGCCAATAGCAACAATAACAATTCCAACAGTAATCAGACATCAGACACGAATACGACAAGTTCAACTGGTGAACAACCAAAATCAGAGGAACCAATCGAGCTGCGCATCTCCTGGTGGGGTGGTCAGGCGCGCCACGATGCGACGAATCAAGTATTGAGCATGTATTCAGAGCTTCATCCTCATGTGACATTCCTGCCGGAATTCCAGGGTTACGACGGGTATTTCCAGAAGCTGACGTTGCAAGCAACGACCAACAATATGCCGGACGTCATGCAGTTCTATGTAGGGTCTGCGGATACGCAACAGTTCTATGACAAGGGTTTGATCGCATCGCTTGATGGATTGCTGGGAAGTGATCTGCTGGATGTCAGCGATGTCAGTGACAGCGCCTTGTCCACCGGCAAGATGGATGGCGTTCTGTATGGAATTCCGCTTGGGCTGAACGCCTATGCGTTCGTTGTGGATAAAGCAGCATATGAAGCGGCAGGTCTGACGATTCCAGAGCACGGATACGATTCATGGGAGCAGTTGGAGGAGCATCTGGTCAAGCTGAAGGCGGTAACTGCGGAGTACGGAGCGGACGATCTGCTGACACTGTCCAATACGTTCCGGTATTATGCGAGAATGTTCGGGCAGACCCAGTATGCTGAAGGTACAGGCATCGGGTTCGATGAACAGGTGTATGTGAGCTTCTATCAGATGAAGAAACGCTGGATTGAACAAGGTCTGATTCCGCCGTATGATGTGATCCTGACCACAACTGGCATCGAGAACTCGATGACTGTCAAGGGCAGTGCGGCGGTAAGTCCGGGTTATACCAATCAGATCGGCACATTCACACAAGCCACAGGCAAAGAGTATCAGCTGGTGCCGCTGCCAGGTTCCAGGACGGCGAAAGTTATGGATTTACGCGGATCTCAATTCATGTCCATATCTGCAAATTCCGCCCATAAGGAAGAAGCGGCCAGATTCATCAGCTACTTTATCAACGATATCGAAGCGAATAAGGTGCTCAACGCGGAGCGCGGCATTCCGGTAGCCAGCAAGGTTCGCGATGCATTGAAGGAAGGATTCAATGATGCCCAGTTGGCGGGCATGGAGTATATCAATCTCCTGACTGAACAAGACCTGGCTTCGCCGATCGACCCGCCGCCTCCAGCAGGCGCAACCGAGATCGAGCGTCTGATGATGGATCTGGAGCAGCAGATTCTGTTCAACGTCATCACGCCGGAAGAAGCTTACGCCACGCTGAAGGAAGAGGCGCTTAAGATCATCGAGAGAAACAGCTGATCATTGGCGGAGGTTATGGACGAACGTGCCAGACCTCCGCCTTTACATCAGGAGTCGGAAGGAGAGTGTGGGTCTTGAACGGCAAGCAGATTCGCATCCGTTACGAGAACAAAGCCGGGTATGCGTTTATCGCACCGTGGGTGATCGGATTTCTGGGTTTGATGTTGATCCCTTTAGTATGTCTCATCTATTTTTCCTTTACACGCTTTGATCTGTTGTCCTCCCCTCAATGGGTTGGGTTATCGAATTACGTAGACATTGTGTTCTCCGATCGCAAGTTTGTCCAGTCGCTCAAGGTGACATTCATCTATGTTCTCGTGTTGGTACCAGCCAGGCTGGCTGTGGCGCTGATGATCGCGATGCTGCTCAACACGAGACACCGGTTGATCGGCACGTACCGCACCATGCTTTATATTCCGTCGATCATCGGCGGCAGCGTGGCGGTCGCCGTCATGTGGGGATTGCTGTTCTCGAGGACAGGCGCTGTGAATTCGGTCGTGCAATCCATCTTCGGGTGGAACCCGAACATCTCATGGATCGCAGATCCGAGGACTGCCCTCGGCACGTTGATCCTGCTTGGCATCTGGCAATTCGGCTCGCCGATGGTCATCTTCCTCGCCGGGCTTAAGAATATACCGTACTCCTATTACGAGGCCGCCATCGTCGACGGTGCGAACGGTTGGCAGCGTTTCGTGAAGATCACGCTGCCGATGCTCAGCCCGGTGATCCTCTTCAATCTGGTGATGCAGATTATCAACGGCTTCATGACGTTTACGCAAGGCTTGATCATCACCGGAGGCGGACCGCTCGACAAGACATTATTCTACCAACTGTACGTTTACCGGACTGGCTTCGAATACTTCCAGATGGGATACGCATCCGCCTTGTCCTGTATCATGCTCGTGATCGTCGCACTCTTGGCGTTGATCGTGTTTAAGACGTCCAATATGTGGGTGCACTATGAATCGAGGAGTGAGTGAGATGAGATCAGATGTGCGTAATTTCCTGCCGAGAGTCAGCTTCCATCTGGTGTGCGTCCTCATCAGCGCAGTATCCCTGTATCCGGTTCTGTGGATGATCGCCAGCTCCTTCAAGGATCCGTCCCGGGTATTCGTCGATGCTCATTCGCTGATTCCCGAGGTGTGGAACTTCTCCAACTATATTCGTGGTTGGCAAGGGTTTGGCGGCATTACATTTGCTACTTTCTTCAAAAATACATTCATCGTCGTCGTGTTCAGCACGCTTGGTACTCTGGTGTCCAGCACATCGATCGCGTATGGTTTCGCGCGCATTCTTTTCCGGTTCAAGAAGTTCTGGTTTGCAACGGTGATCATTACGATGCTGCTGCCAGGGCAGATCGTCCTGATCCCGCAGTATATCATCTTCTATCAACTGGATTGGATCAATACGTTTCTGCCGCTGATCGTGCCGGCATTCTTCGGCGGTGCCTTCTTCATCTTCCTGTTCATGCAGTTCATACGCACGATCCCGCATGAACTGGATGAAGCGGCGAAGATCGATGGCTGCAGCCGTTTCGGCATCTTCACCCGTGTCATCGTACCGCTCATCAAGCCGGCGATCGTGACGGCGGCAATCTTCGAGTTCTACTGGTCCTGGGACAAATTCTACGAAGCGATGATCTATCTGGGCAAGCCGCAGCAGTATACGATCAGTCTGGCCTTGCGCATGTTCTCTGATCCAGGCGTGCAGACGGACTGGTCGGCGATGTTCGCGATGGCAACCTTGTCGTTGTTGCCGCCGATCCTTGTATTCTTCATCTTCCAGAAATATATCGTCGAGGGAATCAGCACAACGGGGATCAAGGGGTAAGGTTCAGTGAGTCTTATCCATACAAGTACAGCAGAGTTCTTAAAAAGTCATATTGATGGAAACGGACAGGATAAGTAATATGGTAGGCAAACAACAACTGCTGCGTTAAGGAGAGACAAAGTAGATGGATACAACTATCCAGGGAATCCCTAAAGTATTGCTTGCCGGTGACTATCCTGATCCGTCCATCGTGCGGGTTGGACAAGACTACTATATGACGCATTCCTCCTTCATGTATGGTCCGGGACTGCTCATCTGGCATTCCCGCAATCTCGCAGACTGGACGCCGGTGGGGCATGCGCTCCAGCAGTATATCGGAGATGTATGGGCGCCGGATATCGTATACGTGGATGGCCGATTCTACATCTATTTCCCGTCGAATGGCACCAACTATGTCGTCTATGCGGACCGACCCGAGGGACCCTGGAGCGATCCGGTTGACCTGCAAGTGGAGGGCATCGATCCCGGTCATCTGCTCACACCTGATGGCGAACGGTACTTGTATCTGAACTTCGGCAGAGTGGTCAAGCTGGCACCGGACGGGCTGTCCACCGTTGGCGAGGTGCAGACCGTCTATGAAGGATGGCCGATTCCAGAGGATTGGGAGGTTGAGGGACATGCGCTTGAATCTCCTAAGCTGCTGGTGAAGGACGGGTATTTTTATCTGATCTGCGCCCAAGGTGGAACTGCAGGCCCAGCGACGAGCCATATGGCGATCGTGGCGCGAAGCCGGCATCCGCTCGGACCGTGGGAAAACTCGCCATACAATCCGCTGGTGCACACCTGGTCGAAGGAGGAGTACTGGTGGTCGAAGGGACATGGCACGCTATTCGATACACCGGAAGGCAACTGGTATATCGTGTATCATGCATATGAGAAGGAGTATTATACGTTGGGCAGACAAACCTTGTTGGAGCCGATCGAGTGGACGGAGGATGGCTGGCCGGTGCTGAAGTCGAGTGCTGATGCGGCGACCTCAGGGAGTGCTTCGTGGACTTCTGGTGCAACCTCTGACGCACAACGGAAACTCAGCGATGACTTTCAATCTGCGCAACTGAAGTGGCAGTGGATGTTCTACAAGGAGTTGGATCAGTCTCGATATGAAGTTGGAGGCGGCGTCCTGAAGTTGCTTGCAAAGGGCAGCTCTCCAGCTGATGCGGGTCCGCTCCTCTGTATCCCGCCGGATCATGCCTATGAAGCTGAGGTGGAGATCAGGATCGATCCGCAGGTGGAGGCTGGGCTTGTCCTCTTCTACAATGAACGTTGCTATGCGGGCATTGGCTTCGACGACCAGCATCTCTTCCGCCTGCGCCGTGCCGCCAAGGACTTCTATCTGCCAGGACAGGGTCAGTCATTGCATCTTAGGCTGCGCAATGATCATCATACGGTAACGATGTACTATAGCACGGATGGAGTCAGTTGGGTGAAGTTCCCGGCCGCGATGGAGGTTTCCGCCTATCATCACAACGCCTTCGGCGACTTTGTCAGCTTGAGGCTGGGCTTGTATGCAGCAGGAGAAGGTTTTGCGGAGTTCAGGAATTTCCGGTATCGGAGCTTGCAGTAGACACACGATGAGACGATATTGTCTTGAACAGGCAACTGCAGACGACTTAGTTGGAAAACATCCAATTAATCCAGGATGAAGTGCAGGTATATAGTTATGTCCGTATAATTGTGTAAAAAGGGTAGTCCCTAAAAAATGGGAAGCCATGTGCCGATTCCCTCAGTTAGAATGGTGATCCCCAAATCATCAATCTAAAGGAGGAGAAATCGAACATGGCTCAATATCGGATTACCGTAGATTCACAGCTTTTGCATCAACTTTTCTTGGGGCACTCTCAAGATTCCGGAGTGGCCAAGCTGCTCGAATCGATATTGAACCAGGTCCTGCAAGCTCAGGTTACAGAGCAACTGGAGGCGGAGCGTTACGAACGCACCGAGACTGGATCCCGTCGTCAACGCCTGGAACTATCACCCGCTGTCCCACATCCGGTTTCCGTTCATCATGATCGATGCCCTGTACATGAAAGTCCGGGAAGAAGGGCGGGTGGTCAGCCGCGGTGTCATGGTGTGCATCGGCATCAACGAAGACGGTCGGCGTGAGTTGTTGGGCATGATGCTGGATGCGACACCGAAAGCCCTGAAGGAAGAGATCCACCGGCCCGTCAGAACCATCCTGGATGCGCCTGATCTGAACGCTGCCCGCATGATGCCGGAGCAGACGCTGGCCAAGTACACCGACAAGGCTACTAAGTACCTATCCGAAAACCTCTGCGCAGCGGAAACAAATCCAGGCGCAGGCAAAATGGAGCATGGCCTCGTAGTTCTC
>CALGAO010000124.1 GCA_937957685.1 uncultured Paenibacillaceae bacterium | reverse complement strand
CCAAGTGCTTCTCTTGAAGGAATTCGACATGTTCCACCGTTTTCCTACTTGCTTATAATGGTTTTCGGATAGGCTCTTAATGTAAAAGTTTTGAAGCGGCAATTGTACGGCACAAAACCAAGATTTTCGCTCATATTGCAACCAGTTGCTGGCCTCCCCGCCCCCGGTGCAATATCCCCTTCATTCAGGTAACCTACCCTCCCAGCACCATCGATCCATTATCCCCTTCAATCAGGTTCTATCCACTCCTGATCCTCGGCTCTCTATCCCCTTCGTTCAGGTCTATCTCCCTTTCAGCATCCTCCGATCTTTATCCCATTCATTCAGGTTACACTGCCTATCCCGCTCCCTCTGCGCATTATCCCTTTTCCTCAGGTCTCGTCGGGATTGATTTGGCAACATCCGTCGGGACATGGAACATCGTTCTGCGGTCCGGAAAATTCACCGCTGTCCAATCCCTGAGCTATTGGGATAATGATCGGATGCTGTGCGGACCCAAACTGTTCCTCTGTTCGCCACCTGAAGCATTGGGATAATCATCGGATGAGACGAAACATGGACAACCGGCCACCTGAAATGTCGGGATAAAGTCAGCGAGGCGACTCCTCTATCATTCGTTCGCGCAGGAAATCGACGATATGGACAGCCTGCATCCTGCCCGTGCGATCATGTTTGTCGATCCCGAGCCTCATCTGCAGCAGGCATCCGGGGTTGCTCGTCAGCAGATAATGAGCCGATGTGGCGCAGGCATGCTCCATCTTGTGCTCAAGGATTTGTCCAGCCATCTCGGGCTGCGTGATGTTATAGATGCCTGCCGAGCCGCAACAGCGATCCGCTTCTCTCATCTCCACGAACTCCACCCCTTCGATGCTGCGCATCAGCTTGCGGGGCGCATCCGACTGCCGCATGACGTTGCGCAGATGGCAGGAATCCTGGTACGTGATCCGGCACCCTCCTGACGCATCGGCAAACTTCGGCAATCTGCCATGGCGAACGAGCAGTTCGCTCACATCGATGACGCGCTTCGCGAACCATGCCGCCCGCTCCCGCCACTCCGGATCATCATGCAGCAAATGGTCATACTCGATCAACAGAGCCCCGCAGCCTCCGGCATTGGAAACGATATAATCAACCCCTGCCTCCTGAAAAGCGCGAATATTCCGCTTCGCCATCTCCCTCGCGCCGTCCATCTCGCCGCTATGGGCTAGCAGGGCCCCACAGCAGTTCTGCTCCCGGGGGATGACGACCTCGAAGCCGGCCGCCGTCAGAAGATCTACGGTATGCACATTCGTATCGGCGAACATGACATCCATGATGCAACCGCGAAACAGACCCACCGTCGCGATCTTCTCGCCCCTGGCCGGGTGCGTATCGCCTATGCGCTCGATGACCCCCTTGCTCGATGCTTCTGGCAGAACTCGCTCCATCTCCTGCAGATGTTTCGGCAACACCTTCAGCAGACCGGTAGCCCTCGTCAGCTTCTGCAACCCGGACTTCTGGTAAAGAGCAAGAGCGCCACCAACCAGCTTCAATCTCCCCTGATCCGGGAACACTTTCCTGAACGCCAGCTTGCGCACCGACTTCACCCACCAGCGATGGCTCTCCGTATGGTCCTCGATCGCATCTCTCGCCTGCTCGATCAGTCTGCCGTACTTCACATCCGCGGGGCATGCGGTCTCACAAGCCCGGCAGGCGAGGCAATGGTTCATCTGTTGCTCAAACGCATCGTCCGGCCGCATCAGGCCGTCCACCACCGCCTTCATCAACGCGATGCGACCGCGCGGAGATTCCGCCTCCAGGCCGGTCTCGCGGAAAGTCGGACATGCTGGCAGACAGAAACCGCAGCGCATGCAGTTCGTCAGCTGGTCATCATCCAGCTTCAGCTTCAGCGCCTCCGCCAATTTCCCGGCCGTCGCTTCTTCCATCGTCCTAGCCACGATCGATCACCACCCGTTTCCGCTTCTCCTTCGCGAACATCTTGCCCGGATTCAGGATGCCATGTGGATCGAATGCCTGCTTGATGCCGCGCATCAGTTCCACCCCTGCTGCTCCGACCTTCCATTCCAGGTATGGCGCCTTGACGATCCCGACGCCATGCTCACCGGTGATCGTACCTCCCAGACGGATCGCCGCCTCGAAGATCTCCTCGAACGCCTTATCAACACGAGCAATCTCCTCATGATCCCGCGCATCCGTTGTCGCTGTTGGATGCAGGTTCCCGTCGCCGGCATGGCCGAAGGTGCAGATCTGAACGTTGTACTTCCTGGCGATGCGGTTGATCTCCAGCACCATATCCGCGATCTTCGAGCGCGGCACGGTCGCATCCTCGAGTATCGTCGTTGGCCGCAGACGAGCCAGGGCTGTAAAGGCGCTGCGCCGCGCGGTCAGCAGCCTCTGCGCCTCCTCATCGCTGCTGGCCACTTCGACACGGTCAGCCAGCTCGCCTCGGCATATCCGCTCGATGCTGGCGATGTCCCGCTCGACCGCCTCCTGATCGCCATCCTGCTCGATGATCAGGATGGCCTCCATATCGCGAGGCAGGCCCAGCTTGGCGAAATCATCAACTACGCGAATCGTCGGGTTGTCCAGGATCTCCAGCGTTGCGGGAATGATCCGGCTCTCGATGATCTTCGACACGGTGCGTGCGGCTCCGTAGATGTCCTTGTACATGGCGAGCATCGTCTTCTTGTGCGTCGGCCGCGGGATCAGCTTCAGGATCGCCTCCGTGATGACCGCCAACGTGCCTTCGGAGCCAACGAGCAGCTTCGTCAGATCATAGCCGGCCACATCCTTCGTCAGCTTGCCGCCTGTGCGGATGACCTCGCCGTTCGCCAGCACCGCCTCAAGCCCCAGCACATAATCCTTGGTCGTGCCGTACTTGAGCCCGCGCAGTCCGCCTGAGCACTCCGCGATATTGCCGCCGATCGTCGATACCGCCATGCTGCTCGGGTCCGGCGGGTAAAACAGCCCCAGCTCTTCCACGTGCAAGCTGAACTGCTTCGTATTCACCCCTGGCTGCACCGTCGCTGTCAGATTCTCCAGATCGACCTCCAGGATACGGTTCATCCGATGCATGACCATCACCACGCCGCCCTGCACAGGCACGGTCCCGCCGCACAGATTGGTCCCGGAGCCGCGGCTGACCAGCGGAATCCGGTGCTCATGCAGCACTCTCATGATCGCCGATACCTGCTGCGTGCTTTCCGGATAGACGACCGCGTCCGGCAACGCTTGCTGCATCGGCGTTCCATCGTAGGAATGCGTCACCAGCGTCTGCGGATCGTCCTTGTAATGTTCCCCCAGGATCCGGATCAACGCTTCTCTCGCGGATTGATTGATCAACACAAGCCCTCCTCTTCCACATGAAACCTTAAATTGATCAGGTCATCTGATGACTTTTGATATAAACTACTATACACGAAATCATCCGAAACGGGTAGAGACTATTGGGGCATAAAAAAGCTTGCAGAAAGTCGAAATCCTTCTGCAAGCAAGTCCGGTTAAGCGGTTGAGTTCGGCGCGAGATCGCCATGAGATGACCATAAGCTGGCCGTATCTACAGAATCGGGGACAGAAGCCTCGCGATCGATTCCCGGAAACGCAAGGATAAAGGACGCTTCTTGTACTCCTCCAGAGTCAGCTGGTCGCAATGCTCAAGGTCGTCCAGGAAGATGCGCGCCAGCCTGGCCGCAGTGGCGCTGTCGTAGATGATCGCATTGCTCTCAAAGTTCAGACGGAAGCTGCGAATGTCCATGTTCGCCGTGCCGACAGAGGCGACCTCGCCATCGACGACGAGCGTCTTGGCGTGCAGGAAGCCCTTCTTGTAGACGTAGCAAGACACGCCCGCTTCCAGCATATGCTCGAAATACGAGATGGAAGCCCAGTAGACGAATTTGTGATCGGGCTTGCCCGGCATCATCAGGCGCACGTCCACGCCGGACATGGCGGCGATGCGAAGCGCTGCATACATGCTCTCATCCGGGATGAAGTAAGGCGTCTGGATATAGACATACCGCTGCGCGGAAGAGATCATGCGGATATAGGCATTCTTGATCTGCTCCTCAGCATTGTTCGGACCGCTCGACAGGATCTGGATGCCAGCCTTGCCGCATCCCGGCACATCGGGGAAGTAGGTCATGTCCACCCGATTGAAATGGTCCTTCACCTTCAGCTTCCAGGAGACATGCCAATCCATCAGAAACTGGGCCTGCATCTGCTTCACGGCGCTTCCCTCGATCCTCAGATGCGTATCCCGCCAATAGCCGAATCGCGGATTGAGTCCGAGATACTCGTCTCCCACGTTAAATCCGCCGATGTAACCGATGGTCCCGTCGATGATCACCAGCTTGCGATGGTTGCGATAATTCAACCTCAGGCTCAAAGTCGGCAGCTTGAGTGGGAAGAAATACTCCACCATACCGCCTGCTTTCCGCAGCTCATCGAAGAAATTGCCCGGGGTGTTGATGGAGCCCAGATGGTCGACGAGCAATCTGACCTCGACTCCTTCCCTGGCTTTCCTCACCAGAGCCTGGAGCATATCCTGGCCCAATTGGTCGCCGCGGAAGATATAATACTGGATATGGATGTGATGCCTGGCCCCTTCAATGGCTCGCAGCACATCGGCAAACTTGTCCTTCCCGTCGGTGAAGATGGTAACCTCATTGTCCTGCGTATACACGGAATTCCCGCTTACAAGATTCATCTGAATGAGGCGCCTGTGATGTTCGGCTGCCGGATCATGAAAGCTCATGGACTCCAGCTCGGAATGCTGCTTGGCCACTATCTGATTCAGCGTGCTGACCTGCTCGCTGGCCAGGCGATAAACCTTGCGCCTGTTCAGATTCTGACCGAGGAATATGTACACGACAAATCCAACGACCGGCAGGAACATCAGGACCAGAAGCCATGCCCAGGTTACGGCCACATTGCGCCGTTCCAGGAAGATAACCGTACCGGCAAAGATCATATTCATCACGAGGACAATAAGGGATATGATTGCACCGGAACTGATCTGCATAATATTTCCTTCCCCACTGCATCTGGATCGTATTGTTCGTCCAACTCTTTCCTATCTTAATTATTATATAATAGAACATCAAGTCTGCCATCGACGCTTTCTGGCTCATCAAAAAAAGCCGCGAGCATCCCTCCGATGTCCACGGCTATCCCATCAACTCACAACTATACGGATTCCCGACTCCCGTTCATCCTGGCGCAACCGTTCATTCTGTCGGCAGGTTGCCTTGCGGCCCATCCTTATGGCAACCGATCCTGTGTTACTCGATCTGATACAACGGAAGCGTAAAAGTGATCATTGTCCCCTGGCCGACGATGCTGTCCGCGCGGATCGTGCCGTCATGATATTGCACGATCTCCTGGGCGATCGCCAGACCGATGCCGCTGCCGCCTGGATCCTTGTGCGTGCCGGGCGCCTTCTTCCCGCGGTAGAACCGGTCAAATACATAAGGCAGCGACTCCGGATCGATGCCGCTTCCCGTATCCACGACATGAATGATCAGATGCCCGACCGGACCTCCTTCCTGGTCTGCGCCGGCAAGTTCCGCTTCGCAGATGAGGCTGATCCGCCCTCCTTCGGGCGTATATTTGATCGAATTGAACACCAGATTCGTAAGCACCTGGCAGATGCGATCCATATCCACAACGACCTGGTAGGTATCCATGATGGCTGGATCAATGGACAGCTCGAATCGATAGTCGAGGCCGGCCTGGGCGATATCCAGCGCATACCTGTCCTTGATCTGCATGATCAGCCGGGACAACGGCGTGATCTCAAAGATCATCTCCGAGCGGCGAGATTCGAGCCGCGACAGCTCGAACAGATCCTGGATGAGCCGGTTCAGGGAGCGTGTCTTGCTGAGCACCATCTCCAGATAGCGCTTCTGCTCCGCAGGATCGTCGACGATGCCGGATACGATCGCCTCCACATATCCCTGGATCGCTGTCATTGGCGTCCGCAGCTCATGCGATACATCGTTGAGCAGCCGCCTTCTCACATTCTCCAGCCTGCTCAGCTCCTGATTGCGTTCCTGGAGCAGCTCGTTCGCCCGGGCCAGCTCGACGGTGCGTTGCTCGATGCGCGCTTCCAGGCTGACATTGAGCTCCGTCAGCTCCCTGTTCAGCTTCGACAATTGCTCGGAGCTGCGCCGCACCTCCTCTGCCGCCCGCTTCATCAGGATGAGCGTATGCGCCCTGCTCACCAGCTCATTGCGGTCCACCGGCTTGGAAATATAATCATTGGCCCCCGCATCGAAGGCCGCCACGATCGTTTCCTGGCGTATGGTGGCGGTCATGATCAGAATCGGCAATTCATCGAGGGTATATCTTCTGCGTATGATTCGGCAGAGATCGTAACCCGACAGCCCGCCTGGCAGCATCAGATCGAGGATGACCAGATCATAACGGCTTAACGCCTCGATATTGTCCGCGATCCACTTCCCGCTTATCGCGACATCCACGGCAGCCCCCAGCGGCGCGAGCAGTTGGATGGCGACCTGCTGATTAACCGGCTCGTCATCGACGATCAGCACCCTCCATTGGGCCTGCCCATGCGTCTTCATGCCCTCCACGTTCGCATCCGCATGTTGCTCCCTGGCCCGTGCGGCAACGGGGTGAGCGGATTCGCCATCACTGCCCCCCGCCCATCGGTTTCCCGGCGACAGCCGTTCCTGATGTTGCGGAGCCGATCCCATGGCGGCGGAGGTGGCAAGCTCGCCAAGTGTGGGCTCATGCGGCTTGTGCGGCTGATCCCTGCGATGCGCCCGCATCCCCTCCGCATACGGAATGGTGAAGCTGAAGCGCGATCCCTGCCCCAGTCTGGATTCCACCTTGATGCTGCCCCCGTGCAGTTCCACGAGCTGTTTCGTGATTTTAAGGCCAAGTCCCGCGCCCATCTCGTCCAGCTTGTCCAATTGCTCGAAGGGGCGGAAGATGCTCTCGAACTTGTCCTCCGGAATGCCGATACCCGTGTCCGAGACATAGATCTCCACATGCTCCGCATGCTCGATGGCCCCAACCGTTATCTGGCCTTGCGACGTGTATTTGACCGCATTGCCCAGGAGGTTGAACAGGATCTGCTCCAGCCTGTTCTCATCAGCGAGAACACCCGGCATGTCCTCCCTGACCTCGTTCAGCAGGACCAGATTGCGCCCTGCAGCCAGCGGCTTGAGAATCGTCAGCACCACCTGCGCCAGTTGATGAAGATTGACGCTCGCAAGTTGCAGTCGGATATCGTTGTTGCTCAGACGCGAGTAATCAAGGATGTCATTGATCAGATAAGAGAGTCGCTTGCCGCTCGAGACGATCATGTTCAGATGCAATTCCTGATGGACATCCAGCTTGCCCTGCAGGGAATGGAGGAGCGACTGGGCCAGCCCGATCATCCCGTTAAGCGGCGTGCGCAATTCATGCGACGTGTTGGCGAGGAACTCGTCCTTCAACCTGTCCAGATCGAGCAGGCGCCCGGACAGCCGCTCGATCATCCGATAGGCATTGGCGAACCTCATGGAAAGGATGATATCCATGCAGACGATCATGAAAATCAGACCAAACGGAAAGAAGGTCCCGGTCTTGACAACCGATCCGTTGCTGATCAGGATATCGATCAGGATCGTGACAAAAAATACCGTCGCCCCGAACAACAGCAGTCTGGCGCCTTCCAGCTTCCGGATGGCTGACAGCAGCACATAGTTGATGAGCAGCAAGGCAACCAGCACCGCATAGATCTGCATGGGAACCGCCATCTGCGTATAGATATGCACCGGCGCGAACAGGACAATGAGCAGAAAACATGCTCCCGGTATCAGCAGCACATCGCGCACCCGGCGCGACATCATACCCGGGAACGCGTGGTATATGAACAGCGTAAACAGCGGCGGAGCCGCCATAAAGCCGATGTATTCGATGGTCACGTACACGTTGTTGGACAGTTCCGGGACGAACAGCGCCAGGCTGTATTGGCCCTGGGCGGTATTCTTGATCCCGAGAAACATGCAGATGAATCCGAAAAAAAGCGAATCCTTCTTCTGCGACATGAGAGCGAATCGAAGAAGATGGTTAAATCCGATGATCAGGATGATGCCGATCAGGACGCTCTCCACGACCAGCTTGCGCGTCAACAGTTGACTCAGGGCATCATATTCCCCAAGCTCCGGCGGGCTGAACAATCCGGCCTTGCGCTGGGAGAAATTCGCCACCTGGATGACGATCTCCGCCAGTCCGTCTGCCGGATGGAGCCGAACGACTTTCGGTGCGATGAACGGCTTCACTTCAGCCCTGCTGGTCCCGACCTTGCCGGCCTGGGCCACGAGCTCACCGTTGATCCACAGCCTGTAGGTAGAATAGATCGGTCTGAGCAGGATGCCCAGTTGCTTGCCGGTGTCCGGCACACGCAGCACCAGCCGATAAGTCGCGTACCCCTTGCTCGTCAGCGTCTGACCTTGCACGACATGCCCGTGCCAGGAGCCAGGCACGCGGATATATTGATCCTCGCGCAACCGCTCTGCTGTCCTCCGGAATTGCCCAGGCAGGAGCAACTCATTCGCGTAGAACTCCCACTCGCCATCCAGCCATATCGAATCGAAGTTCAACAGGTCATCTTCTGTGAGTGTCAGCTCGCCGCGAACGGCGGCATGTTCCCTCTGACCCGCCTCACGGTCCGTGATCATGATGATCAAAGAGCCGCCAACAAGCAGCAGACACAAGCATACATAAACTGCATACAGCCATCTGTTCCTGGCCATATTCGCCACCATCCCGAAAGCACGTACACTTCTACAGTACCATATCCTGTCATCCCGCAACAGGTGCGTGGCTATTTCAATTTCACATAACAGACTGCGCATAATGTCATCTGATGAACCGCAACTCTCTGGTGACAGTTCTTGCACAGCGGAATGGACACCGTCGTCAGACCGCCCACCACCTCCTCCAGCTCGTCCACTGACAACTCATCCTTACTGGCATCCCGTCCATATTCCGACGCTTGCTCATGGCTTTTGACGGTTTCAGCAACATCATCGTTGCCGCCGACAGACGGTTGTTTGGCGGCGAGTTCCACTGGTTGGGCGAGCGAATCGGGCGTTTCAGGAAGCCCGGATGGACGATGTTTATGATCATCAGGATGGTGAGCCATTACTTCCACTCCTTTTCCATGAAAGCGGTGTTCCTGTCCGATGCCTTTCAAGCACCACGCAGGCAATTGCAGCTTGCTTTGTATGCACGATGGTCAGATGAATGACGATCTCGCCTCCGAGCATGGCCACCATGGCAGGCGGAAGCTTCAGACTGTGCCGCTGACCATCTCCGAGCGTGCATATGGAGCTTGGCGGGATCCGGCCGTCGATGCCCGTTCCGCATGCCTTGAGAACAGCTTCCTTGGCCGCGAACACACCGGCCAGCCACTCTGCCCTGGCGCGCTCGGTTCTGATCCGGGCGAATGCCCGCATCTCCTCATCACTCAAGAGCATCTCATAGTATCTTGCGGTCGCGCGCCGTACGATCCTGACGAAACGATCAACCTCACATATATCTGATCCGATGCCTGCGATCATCCAACCACCGCTTCGAAGTATTGTCATGTAACCAGGATTCATATCGTTGATGACGGTATGCCGATTCCCAGACGAATCGTCTGCCCGCTCATGGCATGACCGTAATCCAGCAGCAATCCGATGCCTTGAGCTGCCTCCCGAAATTCCGGCACATGCGGCCGCAGCGCAAAGATCTCAAACTGCTTGCGCCATTGGCGGGAAGACGGGAAATCGCTGTCCCGACAGTAGCCAAATTCCAGCGCATTGACGGTTACACTGAATGGCGACAACTCCTTGGCAAGACTCCTGACGAAGGCGATCGCCGCCTGATTGTACACCGGTGAGGAAGGGAATCCGGATGCATGCAACACATCAGACAGGAGCGGTATGATCATCTGCCCCTTGCGAAGCCGTACCATGATCTGTCCCGCAGCCTGGCAATAGAGAAACAGCTTCCGCAGCCTCCGTTCGATGTGCATGCCGAAGCCCTCAGGATCCTTGTTCAGCAGGGAAGCCTCATCCTCCCAGCTGGCGGCATGGATGTAAACATCCAGACCCTGAAGGGATTCCGAGGCACGCTCCACGATCTCACCGATATTGTCGATGCTGTCCGGGTGATCCGCTGCGATGACCGGCATGCACGATCTGCCCAGTTCCTCCGGAAGTTCTGCCAGAAGTCGATCGGCCTGCGCCGGATCGCCCAGCTGTACCGCCACCGTCATGCCGCGCTCCAGCATTGGCCGGCACAGTTCGGACGCCAGGGCAACATCCTCTGCGTAGAGATAAGCGCTCTTCAACATCTCATCCATCCTCCGTTTATCGCAGGAAACCTCCATCCAGTTTCAGCACCTGACCCGTTGCATATGCCGAACGCCCATCGGCCAGATACAGGATCGCATCCGCAACTTCCTCGGCAGTGCCCAGGCGTTTCACAAGCGTATGTTGCAGAAAGTCCTCCAGCTTCGACTCACTCAACCCGGTCAGCATGTCCGTGTCGATCATCCCCGGAGCAACTGCGCAGACCCTTATGCCGTCAGCGGCATGGAGACGGGCGAACAGCTTGGTCAATCCGATGAGCGCTCCCTTGGATGCGGCGTAGTTGGTCTGCGCTTCACGCCCGTACAACCCGCTGACGGATGTGACATTGACGATGCAGCCCGACCGCTGTCTCGCCATGTACGGGATGGCGGCCTGCGAAGCATGGATGACGCCTTTCACATTGGCGGCGATCACCGCATCCCATTGTTCCTCCGTCATGAGCAGCGCCATCTGGTCCTGGGTCCTGCCGGCATTGTTGACCAGCACGTCGATGCGGCCAAAGGTGGTGTAAACATCCTCCATCATCGAGCGGACAAAGGCAGGATCATCGACCGATCCCTTGTACAGGCGAACTCGCCCGCCGATGCTCTCCGCCGCTTCACGAAGGCTCATGGCCGCCTCATCGTTGGACACATAGATGCCGGCCACAGCCGCCCCTTGCGCGAGCAGCTTCATCGCCGTGGCCCGTCCGATGCCGCGCGTGATGCCGGTCACGACCGCCACCTGTCCGGCGAACGCTGGAGCGTATCCGCCCATATCAGACCTCCGTTCCTGCCCGCTTCGCCCGAATGAGGGCCGCTATCGCATTCACCGTCTCCAGATGATGGCGAACCTCTTTCGCCGGAACGTCCTTGAGCGTAACCCCGTACAGTTCCTCCAGACCGACCATCACCTCGAACGCTTCGACTGAATCCAGCCCGAGTCCCTCTTCGAACAGGATCATATCATCCGCGATTTCTTCCTCCGTCACATCCTCCAGCTCCAGCCGTTCGATCAGCAGCTTGCGCTTGATCTCCGACTTGAGCGCTCGCTCATCCGCCAAAGTTCCTGTGATCATCTTCATTTCCT
The DNA here is from genome assembly GCA_937957685.1 of uncultured Paenibacillaceae bacterium. Lineage (GTDB taxonomy): Bacteria > Bacillota > Bacilli > Paenibacillales > DA-C8 > Insulibacter. Next base: position 35,689 of record CALGAO010000124.1, on the reverse strand, counting down.
CCATTCTTCATCATGTGGTTGCCTCCTTGCATTGGCCCCTCTGGTCCGTGGCCTTACACAGGCGGTCAGACCGCCGCGGCGATCCGGCCGACGACCGCCGCGCAACAACCGCCGTTCACCGTCAGACTGATGACCAGCGCCCGGTGGATGGTGTTCGGCAGATCGGCTCCCGGGAGCAGATGGCCGGCATCACCGCCTGCGACAAGCTCGGCAGCCGCTGCCAGGTGCAGCATGGAGCTGAAGGATTCGCCGTAGCCGAATCGCTCGTTCAGGCACAGGATCGGGGCCGGTCCCGCGGATGTCGGGCTGCCTCTGTCCGCAAGCCTGGCGATCGCACGCTGCTCCAGCTCCTCCTCTCTGCCCGGCGAACACAGCAGCACGACATCGATCTCGCCCATGCTGATCCCCGCATCCTGCAGCGCGCTGCCGATCGCTCCTGCCAGTGCCGCCTCCCTGTCCGGCGCGGACGATGCGCCGAACCCGCACAGCTCGGCGATGACAGGTGCGTTCGCCTCCGCCTCCCCCCCAGCTCCATGAGCGTCATAGCGATGCAGCCCTCTTCCGGCCGATAGCGGCTCTGGTCCAGGCCCTTGGCCCGATCGATGGCATCGGTCAGCGGCGAGCGCTCGTCCCCCGCGCCCACCACACAGATGTCAAGCTCGCCGTCGCGAATCTTGCCCGCGGCATACATCGCCGCTGCCAGCCCTTCGCTGCCACCGGTGCTGAGCGAGCTGCCGAAGCCGGTGAGGCGGAGCTTCTCCGACGTCTTGCCCGCCACCTGATTGATGACGGTGTAAGGGAAGTGGATGCTGCTGGCATAGGCGGGTCCCTTCTCGAACACCGAGCCGAGAAATTTGCCGATGGAATGGGTGCTCCCCCGCGATGTGCCGTAGATGAAGCCGATCTCCACGCAGGCTGCGGTTTCCTCCGCGATCCCGGCGCTTCTGAGCGCCCTCACCACAGCGCCAATCGTGTACTGGACGAGCGGCTCCATCCGGCGCTCGTCCAGCGATGGCGCATATTGCTTCAGGGAGAATGCCGCATGCTCCGGTCGTACGGCCAAAGTTCCCCCCGCTGCCATATCCGCCAGCGCCCTTGCTCTCTGTCCGCTTTCCTCTCCTCCGCTGGCGGCCAGTATGCTTCCCTCGCATACGCCCCATCGGAAGGCGGCGCCGATGCCGGCTATCGCCACCCGCTTCTTCCGATCCCGCGAACTGACGGCCGTTGCTTCCTTCGCTTCGCCTGACCATGACTCTTCGATCCGCACGATCAGCGACACGTTGTGTCCGCCAAAGGCGGCATTGTTGCTCATGAGATATGCAGGATTGAGCTTCCGCATCCCGGGTCCGATCACATCGACATCCTCACAGCCTTCACGAGGCATGTCAAAGCGCAACGTCCCCGGCACGTATCCTCGCTGAACCGCATACAGGGCGGTCACCAGCTCGATCGCCGCTGCCGCGCCAAGATTGTGCCCGAAGTAGGCCTTGCTGGAGCTGATCGGCGGGCACCGGTCGCCGAACACCTGCTTGAGGCCGGCCACCTCCGCGCGGTCATTGGCCGGAGTGCCCGTGCCATGCGCATTGATATAATCGATCTGTTCGCCCGAGATGCCGCCGGCATCCATCGCCATTCTGACAGCCCTGGCCAGGCCGGAGCCTTCGGGATGAGGGGCGGTCTCATGATGTGCGTCATTGCTCAGCCCATAGGCGACCAGCTCGCCATAGATGCGGGCACCCCGAGCCAGCGCCCGCTCCAGGGTCTCCAGCACGACGAAGGCCGCGCCTTCCCCGAGGTTCAGGCCATAACGGGGCGCAAAGGGCGACGTCGGCTCGGGACTGAGCGCCCGGAGCACATTGAAACCGGCGTAGACGCTGTGCGACAGCGGGTCCGAGCCGCCCGCCAGCATGGCGTCGGCATAGCCCCATCGGATCAGGTCGGCGGCATATCCGATAGCGTTGCCGCTGGCGGAGCATGCGGTGTTGATCGTGGCGACCGGTCCGCCCAGCCCGAGGGCGCGCGCGGCATCGTCCCCCTGCTGATAGAACGGGTAGTTCGCCGTATGCTCGCGGTCGAGCGCCTGGACCGTCCACTGCTTCTCCAGCGACAGGATCCCGCCATTGCAGGTGCCCAGCACGAGTCCGATGCGGTCGGCGGTCACCGCTTGCCACTCGCCCGCTTCCTTCGCCTCGAACCGGTCGGCCGTTCTGCCTCCTGCGCCGCGAATCGTCAGCCCGCTGTCCTCCAGCGCCTGCCTTGCCGCATATGCGGCATACCTCGCGCACCAGTCCATGCCCGCCGTTGACTCATCCTCCAGCACCGTCTGGAGATGCCCGGCATCCAGCTCGCCGGCGATCGAGCTGACCAGATCATCCGTCCTGAACCTCGTCACCGGCTTGATGCCGGACTCGCCGCGTTGCATCCGTTCATACACCACCTCAGGGCGATCCCCGAGGGCGCACAATACGCCAAGGCCCGTGATCACGATCCGCTCTGTCCTGGATCTGCCAGCCATCCTCATCCCTCCATCGTTCCTCTTCATCCACTGTGCCACCGCCTGAGACAGACCGGTCCCTGCAGGTTGGCCCAACTGTCATCCATCCCGCAGATGCAGCTCACAGCGCCGCTTGTCGCTCATCCTGGCCGCATAGGGCGCCAGCCACCTGGCTGCCAGCCGGAACATGCCCGGTGTGGATCGATTGACCACGCACATGCCGCAAGGGATGCGATCCACATGCTCGAGATGCAGGGAGATGCCCCTGGCCAGCAGCGCAATCGCCAGACCGGTGTGCTGATAATCGGGATGAACATAGATCGCATCATACAGGATGGTATCCTGCCGCAAACGATAGGCGATCGACCAGCCGACGATCCCTGATTCGGCCATCAGACCGAGACTGTTCATCGGCTCGAGGGCGGCGAACGTCTTGTACGGAGACAGGAAATCCGGAACCTGCCGAAGCGCACCTGCGGCCAACCTGCGATGCTCCTCCTCCGGAATGTCCGTCCAGCGGATGAGGCGGACACCCGTCGGCAGCGCTCGCTCCCGCAGCCAGGGGGCTTCCCCGATGCGACGATCGATATGATAGACGACCGCCTCGGTGCGAGGCGCCGTCCAGCCTTGCTTCATGAGCCATGACTCGAGCGCTGCGGTTCCCGGCTTGCCGCTGTAATAGACCAGCTGAAGCCGGTGAATGGAGCGCTGACCGCACATCTCGCGGATCATGTACATGAGACCCGACGCCAGGCCGCGGCGCCGATACGGCGCTGCGACGAACAGGCTGTGCACGATCGCCCGCTCCACGCCGCTCCGCCACTCGACCACGGCCAGGGCGGCCGGGTTGCCCGCTTCCTCCGCTCCGACCGCGAAGACCGCATCGTCCTTCAGCTTCACGCGAATGGCCGCGCGCAGCGAGGGAAATGTCAGATGCTCGTAAGAATCCGAACCGCGTCTACAAGAACGATCAGCTGTTCGCCATGCTGTGGGATGACGCACATATCGGGGATACGCACACCGTCATGGTGCACATCTACAATCTGCGCAAGAAACTGGAGAAGAATCCCGCCAAGCCGAGATATATCCAGACGATTCGCGGGGTCGGATACAAGTTCAACGACAAGTTCCAGGACGACGATTGAGCTTTGCATCTGCGTGTGGTGGCTGAGATCCCATTCAATAGAACAAGAGCCTGCGCCAGACGCAGACTCTTCTTCGTTCACTCTATTCTGTTTCTCTATTTCATCTGATCAGGCTTGTTGACACCCGCCATGACCTGTTACATATCGATTTCCTTCCTGCCTGTCAGCTTGAAGAAGATCAGAAGCGCGATGACTGTCGTCGCCGTCAGGATCGTGGCAAGCGCTGCAGCCACGCCATAGTTGCCGCGGATGACCTCCGTATAGATGGAGATGGTCAGCGTTTTGGTGGTGCCAACATACAGGATGATCGAAGCGCTTAATTCACTGATGACGGACATCCAACTCATCAACGCTCCGGACATGACCCCCGGCACCATCATCGGTAGCGTCACCTTGCGAAATGTCTTGAGCGGAGTGGCACCCAAACTCTGGGCAGCCTCTTCGACGCTGGGACTGATCTGGTGAAGGATCGCGGCGCTGGATCGGATCGTATACGGCAAACGCCTGATCACGAACACGGCGATGATGATGAAAGCGGTTCCGCTGAGCAGAAGCGGTCTCTGGTTAAACGCCGTGAGCAAGGCAATCCCCAGCACCGAACCGGGAATGATATACGGAATCATCGTGAGCGTATCGAGCGTGCCCGTCAGCACATTTCTCTTGCGCTCAGCCACATACGCGACCAGGGTGCCGATCACAACGATGATCAGAATCGCGGCGATGGAGTAAAGATATGTATTGGTGATGGAACTGCCCATCTTGGAAAATGCGCTTATATAGCTGTCAAACGAGAATCCCTGGACGAAGATCCGGCCATTTGTCTTAAGGAACGATGTATAGATGACGACAAATTGCGGCAAGGCAGCCAGAAACACGATGAGGTACACGAACAGATGAGCGAGCACATTCTTCAAGCCCTTCGCCGGTTTCGGCTCCATCGGACGAAGCGAGCTCATCTCGATCGTCTTGCGGCTGGCCACATATTTCTGCGACAGGAAGATGATCGTCGTTATGACGACGACGATGACGCTGATCGCGGAGGCAAACGCCGCATCTCCGCCCATCTCGGAAATAAACGAGGTGTAAATGAGCACGGGCAGTGTCCGATATCCTTCACCGATCAGCATCGGCGTGCCGAAGTCAGCCAACGCCCGCATGAACACAAGCAGCGATCCGGCCAAAATCGTGGGCAGGATGAGCGGAATGACTACTTTGAATATTTTCCTGATGCCGACGGTTCCAAGATTCTCCGCTGCTTCATTCAGGGAGTTGTCCATATTCTTCAAGGCCCCGGATACATACAGATAGATCAACGGAAACAGCTTCAAGGTGAGCACCAGCAAGATCCCCGAAAATCCGTATATGCCGTTGAACTGGATGCCAAACAGCTTGTCGATCACTTCGGTCACGACGCCGCTGCGGCCAAGCAGCAGGATCCAGGAGTAGGCGCCGATGAATGGAGGTGACAGAACGGTGATGATGATGAAGATCTCGAGGATACCCCTGCCGCGAATCCGAATCGAACGCATCACATAAGCCATCGCTGTCCCCAGCGTGGCCGCAAGCAGCGTAACCAGCGTCGTTACCTTCAAGCTGTTCCAAACGGTGGACGTATAATACTTGCGGGAGAAAAATTTTTGGAACGCTTCCAACGTAAACCGTTTCGTCTCCGGATCAATGACGCTGTTGGCGAAGATCTTCACGATCGGATAGATGAAGAACAATGCGAACAAGGCCAACGCGCAAATTGTGATGGCAAGCCATACGTCCCATTTGATTCGGTGGCCCTTATTCACCCCGGGTCACTCCTCTCACGATCGATACCTCCGTCTTCCTGTCAAACACATTGCACAGTTGCGCGTTGATCTTCAGTTTGACATGAGCCCCTTTTGGCGCAATGCTTTTGGTCATGTCCTGATCCAGCACTTCTACCGTCTGATCGTTGACGAGACGAATTCGATATTGAATATGCATGCCCAGGAAGGTGCTGTCGATGACTTGTCCTTCCAGACCGATGTCCTGGTTCAGCTCGAAATGGTTCGGACGTACCAGCAGCTTGACCTCCTGACCTTCAAACACATCCGCATTCAGTTCAGGAGCAGCCACACGATACCCGTTCACAAGCTCGATCCCGAGTTCATCGCCCATTCGCACAATCCGGCCATCCAACAGATTGGACTGCCCGATGAAGGTGGCGACGAATGTGTTGTATGGACGCTGATAGATATCCACCGGCGAACCGATCTGCTGGATGATGCCGTCCTTCATGACCGCGATCCTGTCGGAGATCGCCAGAGCCTCTTCCTGGTCATGCGTCACATAGACGGTTGTGATCTTAAAGCGATTCTGGATCTCCTTGATCGCCGATCGCATCTCCAATCTCAGTTTCGCATCCAGATTGGAGAGAGGTTCGTCCATCAAAAGCACATCAGGCTGGATGACGATCGCGCGAGCGAGGGCGATCCGCTGCTGCTGTCCTCCGGACATCTTGCTGGGCAAGCGATCCTTCAGATCGTCAATCTTGACCACCTTCAGCATCTCCATCACTTTCGCATCGATCTCCGACCTATTCATCTTCCGGTTCTTCAGGCCAAAGGCGACGTTCTCGGCTGTTGTGAGATGCGGGAAGATGGCGTAGTTCTGGAACACCATCCCGATATTCCGCTTATGGGGAGGGATGTTGTTGATTATGGTATCATTGAAATGGATCGTCCCTTCTTCAATTGTATTAAACCCGGCGATCATCCGGAGCAAGGTCGTTTTCCCGCAGCCTGAGGAGCCGAGCAGGGTGAAGAACTCACCCTCGCGAATCTTGACGCTGAGGCCAGGGATGATCATACGTTCTCCGAATCGCTTGACGACTTGATTGATCGATATGGACACGCTCATTTCTATTCCTCCTTGCTCTCGAAAGAAAAAAGGAAGAGGAAGCACTCCCCTCTTCCTGATGAACACTATCTGGTCAGCAGATCCATATACATCTCGACGATCTTGTCCTTGTTTTCAATGCCCCATTCGACGTCGTATTCGATGGTCTTGATATCCGAAAGCGGAGTCTTGTAATCAGCCAGTTTGGCGTCAGCGCGCACAGGGCGATTGGTTGTTTCAGTTCCCAGCAGACCTTGTACATAATCGCTGAGCAGGAAATCGGAGAACAGCTTCGCATTTTCCATGTTCTTGGCATTCTTGACGATATAGTTGCCGGATTCCTTGAAGATGGTACCTTCTTCCATATAGACCACCTTCACCGGAGCTCCGTTCTGCAGATAAGTCACAGCCGGCTCCTCATAGGTCAGACCCACCACATATTCGCCGTCTGCTACCCCTTTATGCACGTTGCCGGAGCTGGAAGCAATCTTGCCATCAAGATTTTCAAGGAACCTGGCCACGAAATCCCAGGCTTCTTCGGAGAATGGATCATTGTCCTTGCCCATCGCAAACAACATGTTTTCCAGATGGTTGTAGGAGGAGCTGGACGTAGCGGAGTCACCATGTGCAATCTTGCCTTTCAGCGCCGGGTTCAACAGGTCTGCGTAGCCATTGATTTCGATATCGCCAGCCAGTTCCGTGTTGATCAGGAGTACAGGTGCCGTCATGCTGTATCTGGTCACATAGCCTTCCTTGTTTTTGAACTGATCCGGCACATATTGGTCGTTAACCGACACATAGTCCTCGAAGTATTCCTTCATCGGCATGATCAGCGACGGGGACCCGCCCCACATGACGTCAGCGATCGGATTCGCAGCCTCCGTCTTGATGCGAGTCAGCAATTCGCCTGTCGATGCGGCTACCAATTCTACCTTGACGTCGTATTGCTCTTCAAATGCCGGTATGATCAGATTGATCAGGTCCTCACTCGCAGGCGTATAAATCACCAGCTTGTCGGTTCGCTTGACCTCGGGACTGCTGTTGCCAGACTCGCTCCCCTGATTGGAAGTGGATTCATGGTTGCTCGATGAATTGCCGGCAGAATTGTTGGATGAATTGCCCGATGAATCGGAATTGCCGGAGCAAGCAGCCAGCATGATAAACAGACTCAGACACAACAGGATACTCATGAATAATCTTTTCTTCATCTTAGACCCTCCCGCAGAATGTGATCTCTTCATATGGTTTGTTGTCAGCTTGAGTGGCGCAGGCTTGTTGATCAATGACTCACCTCCCCGTCCCGGATCTGTATTGCCTTGCGTATATGCCCATCTACGGAATCCAGAATTTTCGACGCCGTAGCAGCATCCTTGTCGAGCAGGATCATGACGATCGCCAGTTTCACGCTTCCATTGGCAGCCTGCAGCATCTTGTCCGCAGTCTCCCGATCTGCGCCGGTTGCGCTCATGATAATATTCTCAGCCCGCGAGCGCAGCTTCTGATTCGTGAGCTGGACATCGACCATCAGATTCTTGTACACCTTGCCGATGCCGACCATCGACAGGGTGGAGATCATGTTCAGCACCATCTTCTGGGCGGTGCCAGCCTTGAGGCGCGTGGATCCCGTCAGCACTTCCGGCCCAACCACAACCTCGATCGCGATATCGGCCACCTCTCCGATCAGCGAAGGCTTCGTACAAGCGATCGCCGCGGTCTTGCAGCCGAGCTCGGAGGCATACTTTAAAGCGCTTACCACATACGGAGTGCGACCGCTTGCCGCGATGCCGATCACCATGTCATCAGCCGTCAGGCCGATGCTTCTCAGGTCCTCCACTCCAAGCGTCGTGCTGTCCTCTGCGTACTCGACCGCTTGCGCGAATGCGCCTACTCCGCCTGCGAGCAGCCCGACCACCATGCTGGGAGGTGTTCCGAAGGTTGGAGGACATTCCACCGCATCCAGCAATCCGAGCCGACCGCTCGTGCCTGCGCCGATGTAGATCAGCCTGCCCCCCTTCCTGAAAGACTCGATCACAGCCACAATCGCTTTCTCGATATTCGGCAATTGCTCTCTTACCGCCTCTGTCACCTTGGAGTCCTCATCATTCATCACTTCCAAAGCCTTGAGGATCGGCATGGCATCCAAATCCACCGTCCTGCTGTTCACTTGCTCTGTTGTCAGATTATTAAGAATATTCATAGTATTCTCCTTCTACGCAAGTATGCACATATGAATAATAGGATTAATTCTCGGTATCTTCCTTCGGTTCCCGCTTCCGGATATGTGTCTTGGATATCTGTTCGATCGATTTCTCATATTGGGTATTCACATACCCGGTATACAGAATGTCGATAATATTTAGTTGCGATATTCTGGAAGACATCGCACCGCTGCGGATGATGCCTTCGTTGGCGGCCACATAGATGACATAGTCGGACAATTCCGAGATTGGCGTGGTGCCATATCTGGTGATCGAGATGATCTTGGCTCCGGATTGCTTCATCGCCTTGGCGCATTCGATCATCTCAATCGTCTCTCCGGAGTAGGAGATGATGATGCCCAGATCCTCCTCCGACATATAGCGGGCCGTCAGAAGCTGGATATGCCAGTCGTCATTCACCGTGCATCTCTTGTTTAACCGGGTAAATTTCTGATGCGCGTCCTTCGCCACGAGCAGAGAGGACCCCATGCCAAACAAACAGATATTCCGGCTTTTCTGCAGCAGCTCGATGCATTTGGCGATGATCTCATGATCGATCAGAGACTTCGTGTCTTCCAATGTCACGATATTCTTGTAAGTCACCTTGTCGATGATGTCCTCGATTTTGTCCGCCCGCGTGATCTCGTCTTTGTTGACGGCCTGGCTGTTCTCACGTATTCCAAGCTCATAGATCAATGTCTTGGCGAGATCCTTGTAGCCCGTGAAACCGTTTTTCTTGCACAGCCTGATGATCGAAGCCGGGGAAGAGAACGTGGCTTCTGCCAGCTCATAGACGGACATGGTGGAGGTTTTCTTCGGATTGTTCAAGATGTATGCGATGATCATCTTTTCCGTGGAGCTCGCTTTATTCTGGTATTCTCTCAATCGCACCAATACGCTTTTCATAGGCTCCTCAGCTTCGCATTTCGATGTGTGACTTATTCGTTTATCGTATGTAATGAATTCTAATCAGCGCGAATCATTATGTCAATTATTGTCGAAATACGCGTAACTTTGTTTCATAACTGGAAACTTTATTTTGCCTAAACGCGTTTTTGATGAAACATTATAATCAAATAGACTGGAGGCAAAAAAAAACCGCGAGCATCGGTCATGCGATGCCCACGGCTCTCTCTCAGTCATCCGCCAGCCCGTGCTTGAACGCGTAGATCGCCGCCTGGGTGCGGTCCTCGACGCCGAGCTTCGCCAGGATGTTGGTGACGTGGAACTTCACTGTCTTCACGCCGATCACCAGCTCATCCGCCACCTCCTGGTTGGACTTGCCCTTGGCGATCAGCCTCAGCACCTCCATCTCCCGCTCCGTCAACTCCTCATGCGGCATATGTTCGACAGGCTTGCGGAAGCGGTTCATCATCTTCGACGCGACCTGCGCCTCCAGCACCGGCTGTCCCTTGACCGCCGAGCGGATGGCCTGGGCGATCTCGCTGGCCCGCGACGTTTTCAGCAGATAGCTGAACGCCCCCGCTTCAAGCACCGGATAGATCTTCGCGTCATCGATATAGCTCGTCAGCACGATGACCTTGCAATCCGGCAACTCCTTCAGGATGCGGCGCGTCGTCTCGATGCCGTCCATGCCTTCCATGACGAGATCCATCAGCACGACATCCGGTTTGTACTGCTGTGCAAGCCGGATGCCCTCCTCACCGCTCGCCGCCTCGCCCACCAGATCGATGTCGTCCTCGGTGCCCAGCACGGCGGACAGGCCGATGCGCACCATCTCATGATCATCGACCAGCAGCACTTTAATCTTGTCTCTGTTCATCCGCTATATTCACCCCTTCTATCAGGATCGGCACGCGAATATCAATCCTGGTACCCTTGCCCGGTGCGGACAGGATATGGATCGAACCGCCGATTTCATTGACCCGTTCCTGCATGGAGACGATGCCGTAGGACGCTGTTTTCCTGACGTTCATATCGAAGCCGATGCCGTTGTCTCGGATCAGCAGCCTGACGTATTCCGGCTTGCGCTGCAGGCGCACCTCCAGCTTATCCGCCTTGGAGTGGCGGAGCGTGTTCGACAGCGCTTCCTGCACGATGCGGAACAGATGGTCCTCGATGCCGCGCGGCAGCTGCACCTCATCGTCCATCTCCAGCTGGATGTCGATCGGCACCTTGGCGCGCAGCTCCTGAACGAGCTCGTACATGCCCTGCGCCAGACGCTTGCCCTCGAGATGGATCGGACGCAGGTGCAGGAGCAGGGCGCGCATCTCCGACTGGGCGACCGCGGCCATCTCCTCGATGAGCGATACCTGCCGCTGCGCCTTGGCGAAGTCCTTGTCCATCGTGCGCGCCAGCGCCGTCGCCGTCATCGAGATGGCGAACAGCTGCTGGCTGACCGCATCGTGCAGCTCGCGGGCAAGCCGTTGCCGCTCCTCCGTCACCGCGGAGAAGCGGACCCGCTCCGCCAGCTCGGCGTTGTTGGCCGACAGCCGCTGCAGCGAGGTCACCTGCTCCTCCCACTTCTTGCTGATGCGGCCCAGCTGCTCGCCGAGCCGGCCGATCTCATCCTCGCCAAGATCGGGAACGGCGCGCGAGAGCTGTCCCTTCTCCAGCATCAGCATCGCCTCCGACAGCACCTCCAGGCGCCGTTTCACCTTGCCGCTTCGCCAGTAGCCGAAGATCGCGCCAAGCCCCAGCACGATGATCAGGATGGTGGCGACATTGCGCAGGATGCTGGTCCAATGTCCGGCAAAATCGACATAGCCGTACACATACAGGAAGTACACGATCAATGCCGCCAGGAGGACGCTGAACATGATCGACTCTCCCATGCTTCGCCATATCATGTTTTTTAACTTGCGTTCACGGTTCATCGTCTGCTCTCCTCCCGTCCGGCGGCTACAACAGCTTCACGTTGATGTCGCCGACCATATACGACAGCGTGATGTTCACCCGGTGCTGAGCCGTATCGAAGTTCAGCGATTGCCAGCTCATCTTCGTGCCGAGCCCATCCTGCTGGTCGTATCCGATCTTCGTCTGGCCGATGATCAACGTCGAATCGATGCGGACGCCGATATCGTCCGGGACGATAATATCAATATCGCCCACGATGCCCTGGAAGACGAGCGTCGTCTCCGGCTCATCGATGATGGCGAGCGACAGATCGATGTTCATCTCTCCCACGATCGACCAGACGCTCATATTGCTCAGCACCCATGGCTCCCGATTCCAGCGTATGCTGGCCATGATATTGTGCCTCTGCTGATAGTCGGGGTCCCGGTGAAGTTGTCTCGAACGAATGAGGAAATAGCCAAAGGAGATGAGCAACACGGCGAAGATGATCGCGAGATGGTTCAACGCGAGGAACAGCAGGCCAACGCCGATCAGCATGTAGCCGGAACGGGGTTCACCGGAACGCAGCTGGTGAATGCCCAGAGCGACGATCAACAGGGCGGTGACGGTTAGAAAACCGATCGCATTGCCGATGATCAGATACAGGCCCGTTCCGATCATGAGCAGTGCCGTATTGCGGCTGCGTTGATTCATACCGTCACCCCTCCCGTGGTTGGTTCGTCATCCAAGGCATCGCGTGAATGTACATTAATATAGAAAAGAAACGGAGCTTTCGCCGGGGGTACTCCATGCCGGCGAAAGCCTGGTTTCTGATGCAGCTAAGGGATCAACCATTAGCATATCATATCTGATTGTCGCTTGAAACGGTTCATTCCGCAGAGCCGACGTTCAGCTTCTCCTTCAGGGCTTTCATCTCCGCCTCCAGCTTCTCGTTCAGCACCGCATCTGCCGGCTTGCCGTAGCTGGTGGGCACATAAGGCCGCCGGCTGATCTCCGCCTCGATCTCCATCTGCATGATCTTCTCCTCCATGCGCTGGAACCCGATCGACGCGTTGCCTGCGCCGATGTGGGCAGCGGAGGTGACCTGCGCCATCTGCTTCTTCGCCTTGGCGATCTGTGCCCGGCTTACGAGCTCGTTGCGCTTGTTGCGCATCTGATAGAACTCATTCTTCATCTCATGCAGCTGCTGCATGAGCTCATCCGCCTGCGCCTTCGCCTCGGCGTGCATCGCCTGATACTCCGCGGCTCTTTCTGAGGCCTGCAGCTTGTCTGCCAGCGCCTGCTTGGCGACGGCCTCCTGGCCATCGCGCAGGGCAGCGATCGCTGCCTGCTCGCGCTCCTGGACGACGCGGTTCATCTCATCCAGGCGCTGCTTCAGCCTGCGCTCGTTCGCCATCTGCTTGGCGACCGTTACCTCCGCCTGCGCGATCTCTTCCTCCATGTCGCGGATGTACTGATTCAGCATCTTGATCGGATCCTCAACCTTGTCCAGCAGCTCATTCACCGACGCCTTCGTCATGTCCTTGATTCTTTGAAATACTCCCATGTTCATGATTCTCCCTTCTCTTGTTCATATTTGGCCAAACGTTGTTTCAGTTCTTCAATCTCCTTGCGAAGTGCCTTCGTCTCCAGATCCCGCATCAGCGAGTCGAGATCGTCGCTGGCGGCCGGCTCCGGATTCGAAGCTTGCGACGGGCCGCCATAGCCCATCGGATCGTGCATCGTCGGTCCGCCGCCATGTCCGGCTTGCGGCCCATAGCTTCCCTTGCCGTGCTTGCCGCTCCAGCCGCTGTTCCAGCAGGACTGGTGCTTGCCGGCCCCGTAAGGCCCGCCGGCCGGGTCGAACCCGTAGCCCTGGTGATGCGGGGACCAGCCCGCCGGCTCTTCCGGGATGATCAGCCCGGCCAACAGGTACAACAGGCCGGCTGTTCCGCCCGAGAAGATCGTGGCGATGACGACGACGAAGCGAAGCAGGGTGGAGTCGATATTCAGAGCCTGCCCCAGGCCTCCGCATACGCCGAAGATTTTCCTGTCTGTCGCGGAACGGTACAGTTTCGTGGTCAAAGCTTGGTTCCCTCCTTCTCCAGCTTCTCCCTGAGCCGGGAGAGCTCCCGCTCCAGTTCATCCCTGATCGCGGTCCCGGCGCGATACAGCGTCTCCTCCGTGATCTGCCTGAGCTCGCGCAGCGTCTTCGTCTCCAGCTCCATATCGGCGACGCGATCCTCCAGCCTGCGGAAGGCGCTCTCCGTACCGCGCCAGCCCGTAGCCCGGGCCCGCTCATTCATCCGCTGCCGCAGGCGGATCGACTCCATGCGCGCCACGTAATATTGCCGCTTCGACTGGACCTCGTCATATTCGGCCTTGAGCTGCAACAGCTCCTGATCGAGCTCGGCCGTGCTGCTTAGAGCCTGCTCATACAGCTCCTTGTACCGCTTCGACTGCTCCTCGCTCTGCAGCTTATCCTGCAGCGCGATGCGGGCGATGTCCTCCTCACCGGCCTTGAGCGCGATGCTCGCCTGCTGCTCCCTCTTCTCGGCGCGCAGCGCGGCTTGCAGGTATTGCTCGCGCATCGCCTCCATGTGCTTCCTGCACTGGATGAGCAGCTGCTCGGTCTGCCAGATGTGGTTCCGCCGCTCCGCAAGGAACTCATCGATCATCTTGACCGGATCCTCCGACTGCTCCAGCAGGTCGTTCAGATTCGCCATCGTGATGTCCCTTACCCGCTTCATAACACCCATCGTATCTTCCTCCTTCTGCCTCGATTACTCCTATATGGTTCGCTCACGATTTCTGAGCAGGTACACTCCGTAGATGATAAGTACGATCGCGATCAGCCAGCCGATGGCGCCCATCAGCTTGCCGAACAGGATGAGTCCACCGAGGATGGCGAGCGGCCAGCCGATAAACCCGCCCCGATGCTTGATGAGGTTCCAGCCGATCAGGAGGAGCGCGATCGGGAAGATCCAGCTCATCAGAGAACCGAGCCCGAAGCCCAGCTTGTCGAGCAGGATCAGACCGCCGAGCAGGATGAGGATGACAGCCAAAGCGATTTTGCGATTCATGGTCAAGGTCAATCACCGCCTTTCAGGTGCTTCGTCGTTCTTGATGTCTCTATTGTAGGCGATCCGCCGGACGCTCAAAACGGACCGGGGTTGGTTTTTGAACCCCGACCTGAGTCGGGGATGCTCCCCTTCCAGTGAAGGGGGCTCCCATCCTCGGGCTGGTGATCTCCTCCCCGAGGCGAAACGGAACTCTGCGCCGATCGGACCCCATAAGCAAAACAGGGGATCCGCTTCGCCAGATGCGAAACGGATCCCCCTCTGTCGTGTTACGCCTACGCCTGCATGCCAGGATCAGTCCTCTTCCTCCTGCTTCCCTTCAGCCTGCTGCTTCCTGGAGATCGTTTCAAGAACGGCCGCCAGGAACGCCAGCGCGAGGCCTTGCCCCCAGCCCTGCGCCCACTTGCGGTCGATGCTCAGATAGCCCTGGACATCTCTCATCACCGCCGTGCCGCCGGAGACGTTCAGCACGCGGCCGTTCGGCGCGATGTTGTCCAGGATGCCCTTGAGCGCCCTGCGCACGTACTTGCCATGCAATGGGCTCGCGTTGGTCACCATCGCCGCAGCGATGCCGGCGGATGCCGACACCTCGCCGTAAGCCTCCGGATGGTCCAGCACCGTGCCCCACAGGCCGTCCTCCCGCTGCAGGCCCTTCAGAGCGGCAAGCTGGTCGCGCGATGAACCCCAGATATCCATGATCGGCGGATACAGGTAGGCCTCCGGCAAGATCTTCGCCGTCCTCGTCATCGTATAGGCCGCCCAGGCGTTGCCGCGCGCCCAGAAGATGCCCGACATATGATCCTTGGTCATATTATTGTAGCCATGATACCAGAGTGCGGTATCCTCATCCTGCAGATAATGAATATGCCAGACGAACTGATTCAGCGCATCATCGATCAGCCTCCGCTCATTCAGCATGATGCCGACGCGCAGCATGAAATAGGCGGCCATAAACAGCGTATCCGCCCAGCATTGCTCAGGGAAATCGTTCTTGGCAGATACGGTGTGCTGCAGCACCCGGTCGCCGAATCTGAGGGCGCGATGCTCCAGATAGTCGATCTTGCTCATGATCAGGTCCAGGTATCTGGGATCCTTCGTATACTCATAGAGCGTGATCAGCATATGCCCCATCGCGCACGTATTCACGGTCCAGACCTCGGGCAACCCTTCTTCGATGTATTCGTCGACCCAGGCGATCATGCGCTGCAGATAGGACTCGTTGCCGGTCGCCTCATACGCCCGGCTGACGCCGTAATAGGCCACGCCGCATGGCCAGTCCCAGGTCAGGTCCATCTTGAGCGTATAATCCACCACGCGGTCGATGGTCTCTGTCAATCGGTCCCTGTCGATATCAATCTTCAGCATCGTACCCCTCCAAATCCCAGCAAATCTTATCCAACACCTACCATTATACTTGCATGTCCGGCCCATGAACATGTCAAAAACAAGCGCCTTCGTGCATTTTTCCGACAAACCGGTCACTTGATGTCATCAGCCCACCTGGAACCTAAAGCTGAGAGCCCCCGCGTGCTGCAGGGGCTTCAGCTTAGCTTCCTTATCAGGTGACGGATCGGCTTCAGTTGATGATGTTGCCTGCGTCGTAGGCCGCCTTCTTCTCGTCAAGGATCTTCTGATAGCCGGCGTCGAGGAACTTCTTCTTCGCCGCTTCATACTTCGCGTCGAACTGATCCGGCGACGACATGACGATGTCCAGATACAGCTCCTGGAACAGGTTGTTCAGGTCGGCCTTGTACTTGGCCACGGACTCGATCGGCACCGTGAACAGCGGGTCCGGATACAGATACGGCATCTGCTGCTCTCTGTACTTCAGCATGTCTTCGACGATATATTCATATCCTGGCGGCGACCAGAAGCTCTTGAGCGCCTCGATCGTCTCTTCCTCCGAACCGTATACCGGCGATTCCACCACCAGGCACCAGTAGTCCTTGTTGTTGTTCGGCGACAGCTTCGCTTCACCGTCGTAGTCGGCGTTCTTGATCGGCAGGCCGCTTTCGTCCACGCCGCTATAGTTCATGCCTTCGAAGCCGTTCTGCAGGGTGAACAGGTTCTCCGGCTGGCTCATCCATTCGAGGTACAGCCAGACGGCGATGCGCTCCTCTGCAGTGGATTCGTGATTGATGCCCATGATCATGCCAAACGGCCAATCCAGGCGACCTTGCGGCACGCCGCCTTCCGGAACCGATGCGCCAGGAGGCAACACGGCAAACTCCGCTTCCGGATTGTTCTTCAGCACCGCTTCGAAGAGATCGGTGTTGCTGGCGATGTATTCGCCGTAGGTACCCGTTCTGCCCGCGACGAACTCCGCCTTCACCTTGTTGGCGTCATCGCGCAGATAGAACTCCTGGTCGATCAGCTTGTTGTTGTATTGATAGTTCAGGTTGCGCAGCCACTTCTCGGTCGCTTCTGTCGTGAAGTCCGCCACGGACAGGTCCGTGTAGATCGCATGCGTCTCCGGATCGACCGGCCAGTCGCGGAAGGCGTAGCTGTAGTTGAAGACGTTGCGCTGCAGGGAACCGCCGGCGGTACCGAGTCCTGCATCTCTCCACTTGACCAGCATCTCGTTGAATTTTTCGAGCGAAGTCAGGTCCTCCACCTTCATGCCAACCGCTTCCACCCAGTCCTTGCGGATGATCGTCACCCAGTTGCTGACGTTCGGACGCTCGGCGAAGAAGAAGATCTGCTGACCGTCAACCTTGCCATAACGCTCGATCGTATCCTTCATCTTGGTCCAGTAAGTCGGCGCATAGTGAGCGATCTCCTCCACATCCAGCGGCTGCATCACCTCGGAGGAGTAATAGTTCAACGCTTGCGGCATGTCATAGTGCATGATGATGTCAGGCGCCTTGCGCGATGCCAGCAGCTGCTGGTAATCCTGCACCTCCGTGGAGCGGCCGATCGGCGTGAACTTCACGTCGACGTTGTACTTCTCGCCGAATTCCTGCTGGATCCAGCGGGTGTAGTAGTTGTCGGCGACATTCCAGCCCTCGAAGGCGCGGTCATAGACCGGGATCTCCAGCGTGACCCGCTCCGGGAAGCCGTTGCGGTAATCGACAGGTTCACCCGTATTCTGGTTGCCTGTACCTGCGTTCGAATCGGGCTTCGAATTGCCGTTGCCGGAGCAGGCGGCGAGTACGCCAACCACCAGCATCACAATCGCGAGCATTGAGATGAGCTTCTTCTTCATTTTCCTATTCCCCCTGATCATGGTTGTTTATTCTTTGACTGCACCGATCATGACGCCCTGTACGAAATACTTCTGGATGAACGGATAGACGAGCAGGATCGGCACAGTTGCAAACACAACGACAGATGCTTTGAGCACTTCCGGGTTGCTCAGGTTGACATTGGACACCTCGAGCTGGAAGCTCTCGCTGGCCTGTACGACCAGGTAGTACAGCTTCAGCTGCAGCGGCCTGAGCTCAGTGGCGTGCTTGATATAGAACAGCGCGTCCTGGTAGGCATTCCACCTGCCCACCGCGTAGAACAGCGACAGCGTGGCGATGATCGGCTTGGAAAGCGGCAGCACGATCGACCAGAGGATGCGGAAATGTCCGGCCCCGTCGATCCTCGCCGCCTCCTCCAGGCTGTCCGGGATGTTGCTCCGGAGCGAGGTTCTCATGATCAACAGATTATAGGCGCTGAAGGCTCCGGGCAGGATCAACGCCCATAGTGTATCCAATAATCCGAGATTGCTGATGTTGATGTATTCCGGGATGATACCGCCGCCAAAATAAAGCGTGAACATGAAGATAAAGGTAAGTACGGTTCCGCCCTTCAGGTTCCTGCGGGAGAGCGGATAGGCGGCGCATGTCGTCACGATCATGCCGAGCACCGTAAAGGTAACGGTTACGAAGACCGACACATACAGCGATCTCAGGATGCTGGCGTCGGCGAAAATCTTCTGGTAAGCCTCCATGGTGAACCCTTTCGGCCAGAGGAAGACCTTGTTCGCGATGACATACGCATCGGTGCTCAGCGACTTCGCCACCACATGCACGAAGGGCAACAGACAGACCAGCGAGATGAGCGCGATCACCGTGTAGATCACCACGTCCCATGCATCAAAGCGCTTGCTGCTGGCCGGTCGAACGGTTCCTGATACTGCCATGCTTCGCCACCTCCATTCTATAGCAATCCGTCTTCGCCAAGCTTCTTGGCGATGCGGTCAGCGATCAGGATCAGGATCAGACCAACGACGGACTGGAACAGGCCCACAGCGGTTGCCCGGCTGAAGTCGCCGCTCTCGATCCCCCAGCGGTAGACGAGAACCGGAATCGTCGTGGTGAATTCATTGGTTGCCTTGTTCTGCAAGGCGAAGATCTGCTCGAAGGAGCCGCCCATGATGCGACCCAGGTTCAGGATCAGCAAGGTGATGATCGTCGGCCGGATCGACGGCAGCGTCACATTCCACATCTTGCGCCAGCGTCCCGCGCCATCCACCGTCGCCGCTTCATACAGTTCCGGATTGACGCCGCTGATCGCGGCCAGATAGATGATCGTCCCCCAGCCCATGCTCGCCCACACGCCGATACCGACGTAGCTGGCCAGCCAATGATAGTCGCTTTGCAGGAACGGGACCCGGTCTCCACCCAGCATCTCGATCACATTGTTGACGAGACCGCTTCCAAGACCCAGCAACTGGTAGGCCAATGCGCCGATGATCGGCCAGGACAGGAAGTGCGGCAGATAGAGCAGGGATTGATTGACCCGCTTGTACGTCGAATGCCTGATCTCGTTCAGCAGGAGCGCCAGGAAGATCGGAGCCGTGAAGCTGAAGACCAGATCAAGTCCGTTCAGCAGCAGGGTGTTGCGCAAGGCCCGAATAAAATCGCGATGCGCGAAGACATCCTGGAACACCTGAAAGCCTACCCACTCACTTCCCCAGATGCCCCTGGCGATCTTGTAATCCTTGAAGGCCAGCACCAGTCCGGACAGTGGAGCATATTTGAACGTGAGTGCAAATGCGAGCGGAATAAGCAGAAGCACATACAGCTGCCAGTTCTGCCGGAAGTAATTCTTCAGCTCTCTGCGCTGCGTCTTTTTCAACTTCCCTTGATGTTCTTTTTTCGACACTTCGAGTTTGACCGAAGCGCTTTCAACGTTCATAAACTCACCTCCCAATTAATGTTTCTCATTCTAGGCTGCTCATTCAGGAAGTGATTCCCGAACTTGTTGTTGACGCTTTCAGCATAGCCCCGAATTCGACAAATCGTAAATGGTCTTGTTTGATACGAGGGGTCATTTTTGATTGAACGGAGCCGCGGCATTCAGGCGGGACAAGGCTTTGGCAAGCGCTCGCACGATCAAATCTGATCGGTGGTAGCAAAAATGAAAAGCCAGATCTGCCGCACCGCTCGGGTGCAGCAAACCTGGCTTGGATGCAGGATATGGAAATGCGGTTAATCGTTGGGTACCGGCGTCTCCCGATTATTCGAGGATATAACCGGCTTCATATGCCGCCCTCTTCTCGTCGATGATCTCCTGATAGCCCGCTTCGAGGAAGCGCTTCTTCGCCGCTTCATACTTCGCGTCGAATTGATCCGGCGGCGACATGACGATGTCCAGATACAGCTCCTGGAACAGGTTGTTCAGGTCGGCCTTGTACTTGGCCACGGACTCGATCGGCACCGTGAACAGCGGGTCCGGATACAGATACGGCATCTGCTGCTCTCTGTACTTCAGCATGTCTTCGACGATATATTCATATCCTGGCGGCGACCAGAAGCTCTTGAGCGCCTCGATCGTCTCTTCCTCCGAACCGTATACCGGCGATTCCACCACCAGGCACCAGTAGTCCTTGTTGTTGTTCGGCGACAGCTTCGCTTCACCGTCGTAGTCGGCGTTCTTGATCGGCAGGCCGCTTTCGTCCACGCCGCTATAGTTCATGCCTTCGAAGCCGTTCTGCAGGGTGAACAGGTTCTCCGGCTGGCTCATCCATTCGAGGTACAGCCAGACGGCGATGCGCTCCTCTGCAGTGGATTCGTGATTGATGCCCATGATCATGCCAAACGGCCAATCCAGGCGACCTTGCGGCACGCCGCCTTCCGGAACCGATGCGCCAGGAGGCAACACGGCAAACTCCGCTTCCGGATTGTTCTTCAGCACCGCTTCGAAGAGATCGGTGTTGCTGGCGATGTATTCGCCGTAGGTACCCGTTCTGCCCGCGACGAACTCCGCCTTCACCTTGTTGGCGTCATCGCGCAGATAGAACTCCTGGTCGATCAGCTTGTTGTTGTATTGATAGTTCAGGTTGCGCAGCCACTTCTCGGTCGCTTCTGTCGTGAAGTCCGCCACGGACAGGTCCGTGTAGATCGCATGCGTCTCCGGATCGACCGGCCAGTCGCGGAAGGCGTAGCTGTAGTTGAAGACGTTGCGCTGCAGGGAACCGCCGGCGGTACCGAGTCCTGCATCTCTCCACTTGACCAGCATCTCGTTGAATTTTTCGAGCGAAGTCAGGTCCTCCACCTTCATGCCAACCGCTTCCACCCAGTCCTTGCGGATGATCGTCACCCAGTTGCTGACGTTCGGACGCTTCGCGAAGAAGAACATCTGCTTGCCTTCGATGATCCCGTACCTCAGGATCGTGTCCTTCATGTTGTTCCAGTAAGTCGGCGCGTAGTGGGCGATCTCCTCCACATCCAGCGGCTGCATCACCTCGGAAGCATAGTAATTCAGCGCCTGCGGCATGTCATAGTGAAAGATGATATCCGGCGCCCGGTGCGATGCCAGCAGCTGCTGGAAGTCCTGCACCTCCGTGGAGCGGCCGATCGGCGTGAACTTCACTTCCACATTGTACTTCTCGCCGAATTCCTGCTGGATCCAGCGGGTGTAGTAGTTGTCGGCGACGTTCCAGCCCTCGAAGGCGCGGTCATAGACCGGGATCTCCAGCGTGACGCGCTCCGGGAACCCGTTGCGATAATCGACCTCGCCGCCGGCATTCCCATCTCCTCCGCCGCTGGACGACTGGGAGCCTCCTCCCGTAGTGGTCGTGGTTCCGCCCGTGGTGGACGTATTGTTGGCGGGCTGATTATTCTTGTTGCCCGAGCACGCTGCCAGTACGCCAAGCACCAGTACGATGACAGCAAGCACCACAGCTATTTTCCTCATCAAACCTTCCCCCTAATCGCATAATCGCTTCATTCATTCCTTGATGGCGCCTATCAGGACGCCTTGCACGAAATACTTCTGGATAAACGGGTATACGAGCAAGATCGGTACAGTCGCAAACACGACCACAGACGCCTTCAATACCTCGGGATTGCTCAGGTTGACGTTGGTCATCTCGAGCTGGAAGCTCTCGCTGGCTTGCACGACAAGGTAATACAGCTTCAGCTGGAGCGGCCTGAGTTCGGTTGCGTACTTGATGTAGAACAGGGCATCCTGATAAGCATTCCATCGCCCGACCGCATAGAACAGAGACAGCGTGGCGATGATCGGCTTGGACAGCGGCAGCACGATCGTGAGCAACACTCTGAAGTGCCCGGCGCCGTCGATCCTGGCTGCTTCCTCCAGGCTGTCCGGGATATTGCTGCGAATCGCGGTCCGCATGATCAGCAGGTTGAAGGCGCTGAACGCGGGCGGCAGGATGAGCGACCAGACCGTATCCAGCAACCCCAGATTGCTGATGTTGATGTATTCCGGGATGATGCCGCCGCCAAAATACAGTGTGAACATGAAGATGAAGGTCAGCACGGCATTGCCCTTCAGATTCCTGCGCGACAGCGGATAGGCGGCGCAGGTCGTGATGATCATGCCCAGCAGCGTGAACGTCGCCGTGATGAAAACGGTAACATAAAGGGATCGAATAATGCTCGCATCGGCGAAGATCTTCTGATACGCCTCGATCGTAAAGCCCTTGGGCCAGAGGAAGACCTTGTTAGCGATGACGAAGGCATCGGTGCTGAGCGACTTGGCGACCACATGCACGAAAGGCAACAGACATGCCAGCGAAGTCAGGGCGATCGCCGTGTAGATGAGCACATCCCACAGGTCGAAGCGTCTCCTGTGATGTGCAACGCGAATGATACCTGAACCTTGCATGGTTCACCTCCCTTCTATAGCAAGCCGTCTTCGCCAAGCTTCTTGGCGATCCGGTCGGCTATGAGTATCAGAAGAAGACCCACCACGGATTGGAAGAGGCCGACGGCAGTCGCGCGGCTGAAGTTGCCGCCCTCGATGCCCCAGCGGTAGACCAATACCGGGATCGTGGTTGTGAACTCAGTCGTCGCCTTGTTCTGCAACGCATAGATCTGTTCAAACGAACCTCCCATGATCCTGCCCAGATTCAGAATCAGCAGGGTGACGATCGTTGCCCGTATGCATGGCAACGTCACATGCCACATCCTCCGCCAGCGTCCCGCGCCGTCCACGGTAGCCGCCTCATACAGCTCCGGATTGACGCCGCTGATCGCCGCGAGATAGATGATCGTCCCCCAGCCCATGCTTGCCCATACGCCGATCCCGACATAGCTGGCCAACCAATGATAGTCGCTCTGCAGGAAGGGAATCCTCTCTCCTCCCAGCATCTCGATCAGATTGTTGACGAGGCCGTTGCCCAGTCCCAGGAGCTGGTATGCCAGCGCGCCGATGATCGGCCAGGACAGGAAGTGCGGCAGATAGAGCAGGGATTGGTTGACGCGCTTGTATGCGGAATGTCTGATCTCATTCAGCAGAAGCGCAAGCAGGATCGGCGCCGTGAAGCTGAACATCAGGTCCAGGGTGTTGAGCAGCAGTGTATTGCGAAGCGCGCGCAGAAACTCGCGATGACGGAATATCTCCTCGAAGATCTGAAAGCCTACCCACTCGCTGCCCCAGAAACCCCTGGCGATCTTGTAGTCCTTGAACGCCAGGATCAATCCGGAGAGCGGCATGTATTTGAATGTAATGGCAAATGCCAGCGGAACGATCAACAGGACGTACAACTGCCAGTTTTGCGCCATGTAGCTGCGAATCTGCTTCCTTCTGAGCGCTTTCGGATTGACCGCGAACGCACTCTTCTTGTTGCCCGGTTCTACGGAAGCGCCTTCCATGTTCATATCTCTGATCTCACCTCCTCATGGCGCCTTTCATGCCATGGAAACCATTGGATGTTGTTCCATCCCATTGTTTACGCTTTCATATTATCTTGTGGTGGTTTTGGCGTAAACGATAGGAATTGATCATACCTGTTATTTTTGATCGAAAAGTCACGAACGAACGGAGAAATGCGGGTTTCGGCCCTGTCGACAGAAGCAAATCTGATCAAAATGAGCAAAAATGAACAGCCAGCCTCGCTCGCTGATCGCGAACAAGGCTGGCTGCAACGTCGGACCTGTGAGGGGCAAGGCTTATGCTTTGCCCGATGCCAGCTTGATATTTCGGTATTGGCTTGGTGACATGCCTTCGTATTTGCGGAAGAACCGGTTGAAGCTCTGCACATTGTGATATCCGATCATCTCGGCGATCTGGGAGATGGTCAGCTCCATATTGAGGAGCAGCTCCTTGGATCGCTCGATGCGCAGCAGGTTGAGGTAGTCAATCAGGCTCTTGCCCGTCTGTTCAGAAACGATCTTCCGCATATAGGAGTAGCTGATGCCGATTTCCTTCGCCATATCTTCGAAGATGATGTCTTCATTGTAATGGTTCTGCAGATATTGCACGATGCGATCCAGATGATTGATCTTGTTCGTGCTCTGGTCGAGGCTCCGCGTGATCTCCTCGAAGAACTCGATCATATATTCCTCGATCTCTTCCAGCGTGTCGAAGGATGCGAGGGTCGAGTAGATGTTGCTCTGGCCGGCGAAGACACGGGACGTCAGGGCATTCTCCCGCATGTACCGGATCGTGACTCCCGCCAGCTGATAGTAGATGAACAGAATGTTGTCATAAGAGATATAGGGCACCGAGCGAATCTCCTGCCGGATATGCTCCAGCTCCTTGTAGATGTTCTCGATATCCTTCGTCTCCAGATAGTTCAGGATGCGACGCTCGCTCGTCGTCGGATAGATGTATTTGTGGCTTCCGCCCGCATCCTCCTGCCAGTACATGATGTGCCCGCCGCCCTTGATGATGCGCTGCTTGATCAGCTCGACCGCTTCCGTCATCAGGTCCGGCAGCGACAGGACGTCCGTCGTCACATCGCTGACGCCAATCGTCACCGTATGCTCGAACAGGCGTTTCGCTTCCCCGCTGATCTTGAGCAGCGCAGCCTTGAGCGATTCATGGACGTTATCCAGCCCGGCGCCGTTCAGCACGATCGCGAAGTAGCCGTCTCCCTGGTAGACGATCTGGGCATGCACATCCTCTGGGAACAGATCCGCGCACTTCTGGACGAACAGATAGCGGTGGTAGCTGCGCGTCTCACGGCTGTTCTTGCTCACATAGTGTCGATATCGGTCGATGGAGAGCACGGCGATGCGGTAGTGAGGCTCCGGGAACACCTCCGCATACTGCTCGGCCAGCTCGCCGCGCAGCAGCCTCTGCGCCGTCAGGTTGCGCGCATCCTGCTCGCGCTCCTGCAGCAGCTGGTGAAGCGCCTGCTCTTCCTCCTGCATCCGTCTGAAGGCATCGTCCAGGAAGGCCAGCTCATTGTGTCTGGTCAGCGTGCCCAGGGACGGATGGGAACGGATCGTGGTCACCAGCTTGCGCAGCGGCTGGGACAGCCACCTGGCGAGAATGACCGACACGACGGTCGTCAGGATGATCATGAAGATTGTCGTCAGGAAGATGTTGCGCTGCATCGACGTGGTTCGCGCCAGCAGCTCGTCCATCGAGTAGATCTTGACGAGCGTCCAGTCGCGGCGCGAGGTGCTCGTCCAGACGATGAGCTGCCTCTCCCCCTCCGATTCGCGGATCTGATAACCCTGCCTCAGCGATCTCGTCAGGATGTCCTGGATGTAGGGAAGATCCGCCTGGGCGAGCAGCCTGGTCTTGTCGTTGCTGGAGACGATCAGACCATCCTTGTTCAGCAGGAAGTAACCCCGCTCCCCCTCATCGGACGAACGAAGGTAGGAGCTGATCTGCGTCTCGCGAAGATTGATGACGAGCGTGCCCCGCGTCGCCGTCGTCAGATTGCTCGTGGGCAACACATAGGACAGCACCGGGATGCCGTTGATGAGCCTTCTGGGATACCATTTGCCTCCGATCCCCCTGCTCTGGTCCTTGGCTGCGCTCAGCCAATCGATCGGTTCATATCGGTCCAGCCTGGTGATCCCCTTGTCGGTGGAGATGACATAATCGGAATCCTCCAGGTAGAAGAAGGTGGAGTACACGCCATCCACGATATTGCTCAGATTGCGGAGCTCGCGGAAGATGGTCAGGGCGCGGTTCACATTGACGTAATTGTCATTGAGCTCATCAAAGGTGGTGATGTATCGGATCGAGTCGATGAAATTGCTCGGTGCCGTCAGACGCACCGCATGGCTGGCGAGGTTGCTCAGCGCGCTCTCAAAGAAATTGCGGCTGGTCGTCAGCCCGGCCAGCGAGGTCTCGGCGATCGTCTCCTCCGAATATTCCATCAGGCTCGAACCGCTGTACGAAGTCAGTATCGTGGTCGGAATTACCATGACGATGAACATGATGATGACCAGTTGCAGCATCACGGGTATCCGTCTCATAATAGTCCCCCTATCTATCTCATTCCAACAGGACGCCACACTGTCAGAGACCGATTAGCTCCTGCAACATGTCGGACTGATAAAGCCATAGGTTATATTGTTTGCTTTCATATTAGATTAATACATTCGTTCATTTTATTTCAATATGAATCGGGGGAGTCGCAGAATCTCTCAATACTGGCTTGAAAATTAATAGGAATCCCTGTAAATGGATTGACAATCGTCGAAATGACCCATATAATCACTTTGATAAATTAATCCTATATGCTAACTATGAATTGGGGGAGGAAGGTAAATCATGGTGATCTATCCATCAAAAACTCGCAAACTGACCCTTCTGCTGGGCATCCTGATGCTGGCATTGCTGATCAGCGCCTGCGGCAGCAACGATGCCAAAACCGCTTCCGGGGGCGGTAACAGCGGAAGCCAGTCCACCGCTTCGAACGCGGGCAGCGAGGCAGGCAATGGCACAGGTGGCAACAGCCCATCGGCTGAGGAGAGCAACAGCGGGGAGGAGCGCTACAGCCTCGTCGTAGGCGTAACGGCTGGCGTGCACGAGCAGATCGTGGAGAAGGTTCGTGAAGTGGCAGCGGGCAACGGGCTGGACATCGAGATCAAGGTTTTCAGCGATTTCATCATCCCGAATGTGGCGCTGGTTGAAGGGGAGCTCGACGCGAACATCTATCAGCACCGTCCGTTCCTCAATTCCTACAAGGAGGAGAAAGGCGCGACCGAGCTCGTCGATGTCGCCGAGACCGTGCTCAATCCGATGGGATTCTACTCGAAGAAGCTGAAGAGCATCGACGAGATCAAGGCGGGTGATCGCATCGGCTTGCCGAACGACCCGACCAACAGCGCGCGGGCCCTGCTCATGTTCGAATCCGCGGGCCTGATCAAGATCCGCGAAGGCGTGCGTGAGGAAGCAACGGTCCTCGACGTGGTGGACAATCCGCTCAACCTGGAGCTGATCGAGCTTGAAGCTGCGCAGATCCCGAATCTGCTGGACGAGCTGGCCGCCGCTGCGATCAACACGAGCTTCGCGACCAATGCGGGCCTGACGCTGGCGGACGATGCGATCTTCGTGGAGACGCACACCTCTCCATGGGTCAACGTCATCGTCACGACGGAAGATCGCAAGGATGATCCGGCGATCCAGAAACTGATCGAGTCCTATCGTTCTGACGAGACGAAGAAATTTATCGAAGAGACGTTCAAGGGAGCGGTGGTACCGCTGTGGTAATGCGATGATCAGACTTGAGCATATAACCAAGACGTTCACCACGAAGAAGGGCAAGGTCGAAGCGCTGCGCGACGTCTCCCTGGAGGTAAGGCAAGGAGAAATCTTCGGCATCATCGGCTACAGTGGGGCCGGCAAGAGCACGCTCATCCGCTGCGTCAACCTGCTCGAGAAGCCGACGAGCGGCAAGGTCATCATCCATGACCAGGATTGCACCTCCTACACGGAGAAGCAGCTCAGCGCGGTGCGGAAGAAGATCGGGATGATCTTCCAGAGCTTTCATCTGCTCAAGACCGCTACCGTGTATGACAACATCGCGATCCCGCTCAGGCTGACGGGATATAGCAAGGAAGAGATCAGGCGGCGCATCGACAAATACGTGCGGATCGTGGGCCTCGAGGACAAGCTGGACGCATATCCGCGCCAGCTGTCCGGCGGCCAGCAGCAACGGGTGGCGATCGCAAGAGCCCTCGTGCACGAGCCGGAGCTGCTCCTGTGCGACGAAGCGACCAGCTCGCTCGATCCCGAGACGACTGACTCGATCCTGGAGCTGCTCATGGAGATCAACCGCGAGCTGGGCATCACGATCCTGCTGATCACCCACGAGATGCATGTCATCCAGAAAATTTGCGATCGGGTTGCGGTGATGGAATCGGGGCAGATCGTGGAACAGGGCCAGGTGGTGGACCTGTTCACCCGGCCTCAGCACCCGACCACGAAGAAGTTTGTCAGGAGCTTGTATCGTGACGATCTCCAGGAGGAGTTCCTCACCAGCTTGCGGCGGACCGGCGACGTGTTCCGCCTTACGTTCGTTGGGGATTGCGCCAACGAGCCATTGCTCGCCGAACTGAGCGTTCAGCTGAACGTCAGACCGAACATTCTCGCGGGTCAGATCGTGCAGCTCAAGAACGCCTCATTCGGCATCCTGGTCATCCATCTGCCGGGCGATCAGGTGCAACTGAACGAAGCCCGTGAGTTCCTGGCCAGCCGAGGCGTTATGGTAGAAAGGATGGGGATAGCTTGAGCTTCTTCGAGACGAGAATGCCGTACATATGGAAAGCGCTTGTCGAGACCTTGCAGATGCTGGGCACTTCCCTGCTGTTCTCGATCCTGATCGGGCTACCGCTCGGCATCCTGCTGATCCTGACCAACAAAGGCGGCCCGCTGAGCAATCGATTCATATATGAGACGCTCAACGTGATCATCAATATCATTCGTTCCATACCTTTTATCATCCTGTTGTTCTTTATCCTGCCATTTACGAAACTGATCGTCGGCACGACGATTGGCGTCAAGGGCGTCATCGTGCCTCTGGTCGTCTATGCCTCCCCTTATGTGGCGCGCATCATGGAGACCGCGCTGCTCGAGGTGGACCGGGGAGTGGTGGAAGCGTACAGGGCGATGGGCATCAGCATGAGACAGATCATCTGGAACGTGATGCTGCGCGAGGCGCGGCCCTCGATCATCTCCGGTCTGACGATCGCCACGGTCAGCCTGCTCGGCGCCACCGCCATGGCCGGGCTGGTCGGTGCGGGCGGCCTCGGCGATCTCGCCTACCGATTCGGCCATCTCCGGTACGAGGTCGATGTCATGTACGTGACCGTCGGCATCCTGATCCTGCTCGTGCAAGGCATCCAGACGCTTGGCAACCGCCTCGTCGCCCGATTCAAGAAATAGCGCGCCAGCAGCCGCGGGAAGCTGCGAACCAGTAACCGGATCCGCGCCCTGTCGAGTCTGGCGCGCTCTGTCGAGTCTGGCGCGCTCTGTCGCGTCCCATCGCATCATTTTCGCCCCTATGGAAAGGAGTAATGGTCTGCCATGAACGAGCTGCTGGTGCATCATCAGGACCATGTCGCCACGATTGTCTTTAACCGGCCGCAGAAGAAGAATGCGCTCACCCTGGACATGTTTGTCAGGCTCGCGCATATATTGGACGAACTGGAGCAAGACCCGGAGGTGTTCGTGCTGGTGATCAGGGGCACGGACGGAGTCGCCTTCTCCACCGGTGCGGATATCTCCGAATTTATGAGCAACCGCGCCTCAAGAGATGCGGCCAAAGCCTACAACGACCGTGCGCTGGAAGCCGTGGACAGGCTGCAACGCTTCAGCAAGCCGACGATCGCCCTGATCCACACCTATGCCATCGGCGGCGGGCTGGATATCGCGCTCGCCTGCGACTTCCGCTTCAGCACCGACGATGCCCGCTTCGCGATCACCCCGTCCAGGCTCGGTATCGTCTACAACCTGGCCAGCATGAAGCGGCTGACCGACCTGGTCGGCCCTTCCAAGGCCAAGGACATCCTGTATACCGGGCGGCTGCTCGGGGCAGAAGAAGCGCTGCGCATCGGGCTCATCGATCGGCTGTATCCTTCTGACCAGATCGAGCGTGAGACCTATGCATACGCGGCCCTGATCGCGCAGCGCTCGCAGGTGTCGGTGCGCGGCACGAAGGCGATCATCCGCGAGCTGTCTCTGGGAGCCGTGGAGGAGTCGGAGGCCATCGCCGAGATGATCCTGAACTCCTACGAATCCGACGACTATCGGGAAGGCGTGCAAGCCTTCCTGGAGAAGAGACAGCCCGACTTCGCCCGAAACATCAGAGGAAAGGATGCATCATCCCATGAGTCGCCATGACGAACGGATCGAACAAGATTCCAGATTTACGGCTGTTGGCAGCACGCCGTCCGAGTTCCCGTTCCGCATCGAGGAATGGGAAGAGCTGGCCCGAAGCAAGGCGCCCCGCGAGGCATTCGACTACGCCGCCGGAGGCTCGGGCGCTGAGCAGACGATGCGCCGCAATGTGGAAGCCTTCGCCCGCTGGGCGATCCTGCCGCGCACGCTGCGCGATGTGAGCGATAGCAGCACGCAGATAACGCTGCTCGGGCAGAGGTACGCCGCACCGATCATGCTGGCGCCGATCGGCATGCAGAGGATCATTCATCCGGAGGGCGAACTGGCCTCAGCCAGAGCTGCTGCGAAGCATGGCATTCCCTTCGTGACCAGCACGGTGTCCTCTTATACCCTGGAGGAGATCGCCGGGCAGATGGGCGACAGCCCGCGCTGGTTCCAGCTGTACTGGTCCAATGATCGGGAGATCTCGGCCAGCATGGTGCGTCGTGCGGAACGCGCAGGCTATGCCGCGATCGTGCTGACCGTCGATACGATCATGCTCGGCTGGAAGGTGCGAGACCTGCGCAACGGCTATTCCCCGCTCAAGCTGGGCATGGGCATGGCCAATTACGCGGCCGATCCCGTCTTCAGCGCGAAGTATGGCCGTTATCCGGAGATCTCCAGGGAGCAAGTGGTCGCCGGCATCCTGGAGAACGTCTATCACCCGAGCCTGAACTTCGACGATATCCGCTTCCTGCGCGAGCAGACGAAGCTGCCAATCATGATCAAGGGCATCCTCCATCCCGATGATGCCGTCGCCTGCATCGAGGCGGGCGCCGATGCGATCATCGTATCAAACCACGGCGGACGGCAGCTCGACGGCGCGGCAGCCAGCATCGAAGCACTGCCTGGCGTCGTCCGGGCCGTGCAAGGTCGGGTGCCGGTCATTCTCGACAGCGGCGTGCGCACCGGCTCCGATGTGATCAAGGCGCTCGCGCTTGGCGCATCCGCCGTATTCTACGGCAGGCCGTATCTGTACGGGCTCGCCGCTGCGGGAGAACGCGGCGTCGAGGCGGTCATCCGCAACCTGCTGGCCGAGTTTGACATCTCTCTCGCGCTCTGCGGCTGCCGCACGCCTGCGGAGCTGGATGCTTCCCTATTGCATGAAGTCAGATGAAACTAGACAAGGGCGGCAGTCTTGCGCCTCTGTACATGCGGCAAGACACTGTCCGTACGATACGGAAGGAAACCGGCTGTTCGCCGCCCTTCACATTCGATATCGCTGGCCTGCACCACATGGACGGATCAAGAGAATTCACCCGATATTCGTGGGACAGGAACGCTGTCACACAACACAGGGGCATATAAACTCTCCCCCGATATTTGTGAACGGCTGCCACATACATCACAGGAGGATAAACATGCAAGAAGTATTGAGCAAGATGAAGGTCATCGACCTGACGCAGATCCTGGCCGGGCCCTACTGCACGATGGTGCTGGCGGACATGGGCGCGGATGTGATCAAGGTGGAGAAATATCCGCAAGGGGACGATACCCGCGCGATGGGACCCTTCATCAACGAAGAGAGCAGTCTGTATATGATGGTCAATCGCAACAAGCGCGGCATCCGTCTGAACCTGAAGCACGACAAGGGACGGGAAGCCCTGTATCGCCTGGTCGAGCGGGCTGACGTCTTCATCGAGAACTTCCGCCCTGGCGTGGCCGATCAGCTGGGCATCGGCTATGAGCAGCTCAGGAAGCTCAATCCCGGCATCATCTACTGCTCCATCTCCGGCTATGGCCAGACGGGACCGTATCGCAACAAGGGCGGATTCGACATCATGGTGCAAGGGATGTCGGGTATGATGAGCATGACGGGGGAACGCGGCGGTCGCCCGGTCAAGACCGGCATCGCCATCCATGACATCTCGGCTGCGATGACCGCCCTGTACTCCATCCTGCTCGCTTACATCCACAAGCTGAATACCGGCCAGGGCCAATACATCGATGTCTCGCTGCTCGATTCCGGCCTGGCCTGGACGGTCTGGGAAGCAGCGGCGTACTTCGCTGCCGGCATGATCCCGCATGCGAACGGCTCCGCCCATCGCGCAGCCGCGCCATACCAGGGCTTCCGCACGCGCGACGGTTACGTGCTGATCGGCGCAGCCAATCAGAAGCTGTGGGAGTTGTTCTGCCGCAACGTCATCGAGCAGGAGCACTGGATCGAGGATCCGCGCTACCTCACCAACGCCGATCGGGTGCGGAACGTCGATGAACTGGAGCGTGAGATCGAAGCGATCCTCACCACCCGGGAAGCGGCATACTGGCTGGAGAAGCTGGAGAGCGCCGGCATCCCCTGCAGTCCGATCAACCGCTACGACGAACTGTTCGCTGATACGGAGCTGATCGAGAGCAGGCAGATGAAACTGCCGCTCGAGCATCCGGTGGCCGGGCTGACCCATACGCTCGGTTTCGCGGCGAAGATGTCGGAGACGCCTGGCCAGCTCAAGCGGCCCGCTCCGACGCTCGGCCAGCACACGGCCGAGGTGCTGCGGGAGCTCGGCTACAGCGAAGAGGAGATCGCTGAACTGGCCGCCAGCCAGACGATCTGACAGATGCTGATAAACAAGGGGCTGAACCTCGTGCCAAATGACACGGTTCAGCCCCTTCTGTTGTATCCGATCAGGCCGGTCAACCGGCGATTGCCTTGTACTGTTCATCGGTCAGGACGCGGCGCGCGGTAATGTACCGCTTCGAGAAATACTCGTCATCCAGATCGTTGATCTGCACCTTCGTGGACAGCGCATTGGCGATCTTGCCGTTCCCCATGTAGATGGCGACGTGGGTGATCGTTCCCGCAGGTCCGTAAGTGTTGAAGAAGACCAGATCTCCCTTGCGCAGGTCCTTCTTCGCCACCGGCGTGCCGACTTCCGCCTGCTCCTTGGACGAACGCGGCAGTTCGACGCCGTACTTGGCCAATACGTACTTCGTGAAGCCTGAGCAGTCGAATCCTTTGGTCGTGGTGCCTCCCCAGACGTAGGGAATGCCCAGCAGCTTCTGCACCACCTGATCCAGCCCAGATACGGCCTTCGTGCCTCTCAGATACTTCGCCGCCACCGGCTCCCTGGTCACCTTCGAGGCGATCTCCCGCGAGCTGACGAGCACGCCGTTGACCGTCGTCTCCTCCAGCGTCACGAGCCGCTCGCCAGCGACCCCGTGCTTGATCACCTTCACCTGACCCTCCGGCATGGTCGGATCGGATTCGTACTCGATCGGGAACGGAATCTCTTCCTTCTGTTCGACCGTCTGGGTCACCTGGACGGATACAAGCGGCTGCCATACGGTCAGATTCAGCTCGTCACCCGGATGAATCAGGTCATTCCTGATCCAGGTATTGTTGCGATAGATCACTTCGCTGGAGATATGAAAGCTCCTCGCGATCTCATAGATCGTGTCGCCCTTCTGCACGATGTAGGTGATCGGCTCGATGCCGCCGGTCCGGATGCGCTCCAGCAGTTCCTCAGGATCGGACAGCTCATCCGGCTGGATGGCTACCGTCTGCTGCTCGACCTCTTCCACGAAGGCGATCTGCTTGTCTAGCACGGTGCGAGCTTCCGACTCTGCGCGGACGGATGCGATCCTGACTTCACCGCCCTCATCTGCAGGCTGCTGTTCCGGATCGTAGGTCTGCTTGATTCGATTCAGCAGCTCCTCTGCCTCACGCTGGTCCTTCACATACCCGATCAGCTCGCCGTCGATGCGGATCGCCACAGCGAGCGACCGAATCCGGAGCCGGTCCGCCAGCTTCGCAAGCACCTCGCGGTCCTCGGCCGCATAGTCGCTCATCGTTCGCTCGACATAGGCGATCTCGCCATAATCCAGCTGCAGCTGCACATCCGGATATTGGGCCTGCATCCTCCTGTACCGATCGACGATATATTCCTCAACGACCTGCGGATCGCTGACCAGACCCAGCGACTCGCCGGCTGCCTTGACTTCATATAAGGTATATACAGCTTCCGCTGCCTGGTAGACCTCCACCTGTTCCGCATCCCGGCGCTCCTGACCGGTTCCGCCAAACACGACTATCCCCGCAGCCACCGTGATCGCGCCGCCTGCCAGGATGAGCAGAGGCTTCAGTCCGACGCCTCTCGATAACGCGCGTCGGTTTGCCCGCAGTTGCATCCGCTTCGCATGGGGGAGTTTGTGAACCAGGCTGTTGCCTGCGCTCCTGATCACCCGACCGCATCTTTGTAAAGCGCTTGCAATGCGCCTTGCAAACTTGGGTCGGTCGTGCGGAACGACCGCACCGGCATGCGGAGGCTGGTCAGCCGCTTGCTTCCTGCTGCGCTGACGCCCACCGGTTGCGGAAGCCGCTGCTTCGCGGACCGCTGCGGCCGTCTTCCGTAGTGCCAGGCTGATCTTGGACATGCAATTCATAAGCAGTTCTCCTGTTATCGAAGAATATCAAGCCAGGACTTGCCGGGTTGCCTAACTATACGCCACCATGCTTATTCGACAGCAACCTGATAAATTCCTGCCTTTTCCTCCAATCATACCAAAAAAAACGAATTCGTCTGTGAACAAGAGTCGAAAATGCCGCAAAACAAGCGAATGACCAAGCCTGCTCACACTGGCCAATGCGCTGTGGCAGCAGAAGATCCCAGGTGGATTCGGCGGAACCGACAACCAGTTCACAGCCTTCCTCAAATCGTCTCCAGTCTGTACAGCGTTTGGAGCATGTGCGACACGAGTTCGGGGATATCTTCAATCTGTGCCTCGCCTATCTTGCGGTCGAAACGCACATCCGCGATGATCTGATTGGACGCGATGACACCCATAACCGGATCGTAGGTGCCGATCACCGTCAGCTCAAGCTCCACCTCGCTGCCCCAGATACCTCTGAGCAGCTGCGAGATACGCTCGCAGCTCTGCTCATTCGCCGGCATGAACAGCCGGAAGCGAAGCTGCAGGCTGCATAGATGCAGATCGTCGGTTTGCTCCAGTATCTCGTCGGCCAGATCCTTGAGGGAAGCGCTGAGCTGTAACTCGGCAGTAATGTAAGGCTGATCGATCAGGGCAAACTGCAGCTCCAGGCGACGGGACATCACAGCCATATCCAGAAGATCTGCACGATGGGTGACCGTGATCCCTTCCCCCTGATTGTCCAGATCATAGATGTAATTTTCAATCGCAACTTTCAGATTCTCGTATACTGTCGGATGAGCCATCATAATGAAGCCGTACTCCTTCCTAATGCCCATCTGGCACTCTGCCAGCGGATCAATTGTCGTATGTGACCGACGCATTAACCCCATGGTACATGGGAGTCGGAGTCTAACCTATTTTACCATCACGCCTCCTCCTCAACAATCGCCACACCCCCGAACACCAGCATGCCCGGACAACACCTGCGGCAAAATGGCCAGTATTGGACTCGGCCACGGAAGCAATCTCAGAGGGGCGCCTTCCAGCCTTTCATTGCCTCGTTCTTCCACTCTGAAACTTTCTCCGACCGTAAGCAGATTTTTTCTGCTTACAGGCTTCCCTCGACCTCTGTTCTCCCGCTGTAAGCAGATTTTTTCTGCTTACAGGCTTCCCTCGACCTCTGTTCTCCCGCTGTAAGCAGATTTTTTCTGCTTACAG
>CALGAO010000123.1 GCA_937957685.1 uncultured Paenibacillaceae bacterium | reverse complement strand
ACTTTCAGTTCTTGAAAAGCGGGCTTTAATTCGTTAGGCAGTTGATTCAGGTCGGGCTGATGGTCTATCATTATGGAAGACACCTCTTCTGTCTGGTAGTGGAAGTCGTCACTCTCACTTTACCAAACGAAGCGGTGTTTTTCTATTTTGGCAAGCTGGCTAATCAGCAGACCCTAAGCCCGCTCCACAATTGGTTTTACATTGATTTTCTAGGTGCGAAAGTTGAGTTAACAGGACAACAAGACAGTGGCACGCGTGATACAGACTTGCGATTGCGCGGAATCAATATGGTGAGCGCGTGCCACGAACCGGCTATAGTGTGACATCAGCACCTTGCTTGAGAGGAGGTGATGATTATCGACTTGCCGGGAGGATCCTAATGAACAGCCAGGATCCAGCTTTCATTGAAAACCAAATAGGGAGGATTACCGAGAAATGAGGAAAGTGGCAACATTCATCATGATTGTCTCCATGCTTTTGTCGTTGTTTCCAACTGCTGCATGGTCATTGGATAGCGCCACGGATGAGTCCGCGCCTTTGCCAGCGTTTCCCGGTGCAGAAGGAGGTGGTATGTATACTACAGGAGGAAGAGGAGGCGATGTCTACGAAGTAACGACACTCGCCGACTCCGGCCCCGGTTCGCTTCGTGAAGGGGTCGCAAGGAGCAATACGACGATTGTGTTTAGAGTCGGAGGAACGATCTATCTGGAATCTCCGCTCAAGATCACGGGGTCGAACCTGACGATCGCCGGACAGACGGCTCCTGGTGAAGGAATCACCGTAGCCGGTTATGATACGTCGATCTCAGGGGATAACATCATCATCCGCTATATGCGTTTCAGGCTCGGCGACCTGCATATCACCGAAGCGGACGCATTCGGCGGCCGTTATCATAAGAACATCATCATCGACCATTGCTCGTTCAGTTGGTCTGTTGATGAAGTGTTGAGCCTGTATGTGAATGATAACACGACCGTCCAATGGTCGATCATCTCTGAGAGCATGACGATGACGACCCATCAGAAGGGCAGACATGGCTACGGCGGGATCTGGGGCGGCAATTACGCAACCTTCCATCACAACCTGATCGTCCATAATGTCAGCCGCAACCCGAGGTTTGCCGGCACCGCAGGCGAGACGGTGGAATTTTACAACAACGTGATCTACAACTGGGGTTTCTTCTCAGCCTATGGCGGTGAAGAAGGCAGTTACAATATTCGCAACAACTATTATAAGTTCGGGCCGAATACGAATTATTCCGCGCGCAGTCTGGTGTTTGTCGATGTGAGCGCAAACGCGCGCATGTTCCTCGATGGCAACTATGTGGACGGTTACCCTGATGTAACGGCGGACAACTGGAAAGGGACGCGTTCCATCGCCGATCTGGCAGCGAAGTTAACCGCTCCGATCCAAACGCCGTATTCGGTTGAACCGGAACCGGCCATCACCGCATACGAACGCGTGCTGGAAGAAGCGGGAGCGACTCTGCCGAGAAGAGATGCGATCGATGCGCGAGTCGTGCAGGAAGTGGAAGAGCGCGGCGGCGGACATATCAACTCCGTGCGTGAGATCGGCGGTTACCTGACGTTCGAGACCGTCAAGTCGACCATCACGGACAACGACCATGACGGCATGCCGGACGATTGGGAACTGGCGCAAGGGCTGGATCCCGCCAACCCGGATGACCGCAATAACATCCATGAATCGGGTTACACGTATCTGGAGGTCTATCTGAACGGCATCACGGGCAACGGCTCGAAGAACCCAAGCGTCAAAATCACATCGCCGCAGAATCATCTGATCGCAAACGAAGGTGACGATGTCGTGATCACCGCCGAAGCGGCAGACTCGGACGGCGAAGTGGCGAAGGTCCTGTTCTTCGTGAATGATCAGCAGATCGGCGAAGATGACGCTGCCCCATACTCCGTCGTATGGGAGAACGTGTCGGACGGCACCTATTATCTGACGGCCCGCGCGATTGATGATACGGGCACCTCGACGCAGTCCAGCAGTATCGCCGTGCACGTCAACAAGCCGGGCAGCATCGATCCATGGCAGGCTGCGGACATCGGATCTCCGGGCATAGCCGGTCATACGCAGCTTAACGGTTCAGTATCCGATCTTGTGGTGAAGTCGGCAGGCGACATCGGAGGCAACCAGGACAACTTCCAATATGCGTATCGGACGCTCAGCGGCAACGGCGAGATCATCGCCCGCGTGGAACAGGTTGAAGCGGTTGACGACGGCGCCGAAGCCGGACTCATGATCCGTTCCAGCTTGAACGACGATGCACGGTTTGTGGCCATCATGATCCCTTATGTCAAGTACGGCCAGAAGAGCATGGTGCTGAAGAGACTGACGGATGGCGCCAATGTGGTGGAGAAGGAGCCGGAGACGTTCATATCCACGCCGTATTGGCTGAAACTGGCGCGTCTCGGCAACGAGATCACGGCGCTCGCCTCGCCCGATGGCCAGGAGTGGACGGTGGTTGACAGGGTGACGCTGCCGCTTGGTGAAACCGCATATTTCGGCCTGGCGGCGGATGCCTCCAAGGGTGATAATGATGCGGAAAGGTACAATGCTTCCATATTCTCCAATGTTGCTGTCCAAGCCCTGCATGAAGATTACCCGACATCGCCGACGAGCGTTCAGGCCACACCGGGCGAAAAATCGGTTACCTTGACCTGGAGTGCCGTGTCAACAGCGGCCACTTACCACGTGTATCGAGGTGAGAATCCGGGCGGGCCGTATGAATTGGTTACGACGGTTAACGCGCTCTATTACACCGATACAGGCCTCGTCACCGGCAAAACTTACTTCTACGTCATCACGGCAGAGAACTCTCATGGCGAGAGCTTCCATTCGGATGAAGTGTCGGCGGTACCTGAAGGGATACCGGATATCATCTATTACGTCAACGATGACTTTGAAAACGTGGAGATCGGTGAGACGCCAAGCGATTATGCGCAGGACCCATCACTTTCAGATGAATTCAAGCTCATCGTGGTGGAACAACTTACCCTATCGACCGGCAATGACTCCGACAAGGTGTTGATGCTGTATGATATCGGAAGCAAAAATCTGGTCATGACACGCAGTTTCACGCCGCAGAAGGAAAGCTTCATCGTGGAATTCGACGTCACAGCACAGAGTTGGCCGGGCACGTCCACGGTGATGGAACTGAAGAATGCTGCCAACAACAAAACAGCTCTGTCCATCCAGCTTCGAAACCCGGATAATCAAGGGAATACCTTTGTTCGCGCGGTGAGCAGCACATGGTACAAACTGGCCAATGTGCCTCAGCCCAACCGTTGGTATCATTTTAAACTTGTGGTGAACGTACCAGGCCAGAC
Organism: uncultured Paenibacillaceae bacterium; assembly: GCA_937957685.1. Classification (GTDB taxonomy): domain Bacteria; phylum Bacillota; class Bacilli; order Paenibacillales; family DA-C8; genus Insulibacter. The sequence continues at coordinate 33,797 of CALGAO010000123.1, read as the reverse complement.
GGTGGATATCTATATTGATAACGAATTGGTCGAAGATGATGCCCCGCTTCAAACGAATCTCTCATCGGAAGGCATCGGCCTGCTCTATGCGAAAACTCCGGGGTCCGGCAAAGGAACGATGTACTTCGACAACATCAAAGTTTACGTGGAGCCCGTGCCAAGTCCAAACGGACTTGCGGCATCGCCGGGCAACGGCATGGTGCAACTGGAATGGCTCGCGGTTGACGGGGCAGCTACCTATACGGTGAAGCGCAGCGAGACGGATGGCGGACCTTATACGACGATCGCCAACGGCATTACCGAAACGTTCTATATTGACGATACCGTTGTGAACGGAGTGACTTACTATTATGTGGTTACCGCCACCGGTCCGTTGGGAGAAAGCGGCCCGTCCAATCAGGCCGCTGTTACTCCGTCGGAAGACGCGGTGAAACCGGAAGCGCCGGCGGGTTTGGCGGCAACGCAACGCAATGCGCAGATAGACCTGGAATGGAATCCGGTGGACAAGGCGCTCTATTATACGGTGAAACGCAGCCTGCAAGAAGAAGGACCTTATCAAGTGATTGCTGCCAGCATCAGCGGCACGTCTTACCGTGATGGCGGATTGGATAACGACACCGCTCACTACTACGTCGTCTCGGCCACAAGCATCGGCGGTGAAGGGGACATTTCAGCTCCGGTGCTGGCTGTGCCCAGGGATCACCTGACAACGCCTGCCGTGACGGCCTCCATAACTTCCAATGGCGGCGTGATCCTTGCTTGGAATGCGGTCGAAGGGGCCGAATATTACCGGATCGAGCGCGCCGATCATCCTGAAGGCCCATATTCCACTATTGCGGACATGCTGGAGGGAACGGCTTATTTGGATGCGGACCTGAGAGACCGTACGCCGTACTATTATAAGGTAACAGCATATAACGCTTATGCCAGCAGTTTAGCGTCCGAAGTGACCGGCATCCGCGCGGCGGCCGCCGGCCAATATCCGGATGCCCCAACCGGTCTTGAAGCCATTCCCGGAGACGGCGAGGTTGAACTGACCTGGCAACCGGTGACAGGCGCAACTTCCTATAATGTAAGGCGCAGTGAATCGCCGGATGGACCGTTCGCCGAAGTCGCCAGCGGAGTGACAAATCCGGCATACACGGATACCGGGCTGGTGAATGGAACTCCATATTATTATCTGGTCACCGCAGTCAATGAGTATGGGGAGAGCGCTTCATCGGTCACCGTTCGCGAAGTCCCGGCGACGGTGATCACAGTAGCCGCTGACGGCAGCGGACAGTACACGCGTGTTCAAGACGCGGTCAATGCCGTCCCGGATAACAGTTCCATGCCAACGATCATCAAGATCAAGAATGGCATCTACCGGGAGAAGATCCTTGTCTCGAAGACGAAGAAAAACCTCCGCATCATCGGCGAGGACAGGGATAACACGATCCTGGTATACGGAGATTCCGCAAGCACCATCGGTGAGGACGGCAAAGAGCTTGGCACATCGGGAAGTTACAGCTTCCGTGTCGAAGCGGACGACTTTACCGCCGAACATCTGACCATTCAGAACGATGCCGGCATCAATGCAGGCCAGGCGGTTGCCATGTATGCGAGCGCCAACCGGCTCGTGTTCAGGGATGTCAGGTTCCTTGGCCATCAGGATACGTTGTATGCGCACGGCGGCAGTCAATATTATGTGGACTGTTACATCGAAGGAACCGTGGACTTTATCTTCGGCGGCGCTGCAGCTGTTTTCTATAACAGCACCATCCACAGTGTCGGCGGCGGTTATGTAACGGCTGCGTCAACTGCTGACAATCAATATGGATATGTGTTCTATAACAGCCGGATCACGGCCAATCCGGGAGTTACGGGTGTCGCATTGGGCAGACCATGGAGGCCGTATTCGAACGTCATCTTCATCAACAGTTATCTCAGCGAACATATCTCGCCAACAGGCTGGAATAACTGGGGCAATGCGGAGAATGAGAAGACGGCGCGCTACGGAGAGTTTGCAAGCTATGGTCCGGGAGCCAACGCGAAGAGCAGGTTCAGCTGGACAAAGCAACTTACATTGGAAGAAGCCATGAATTATCTGCCGGAAGTTGTGCTGGCCGCAAGTGACGGCTGGAATCCGGCCGCTATCGTGCCGATGGCGGACAGCAACACCGAGCTGGCCCAATTGTCGGTGAACGGCGTGCGGCTTGCGAAATTCCATGCCAAGACACGTCAATATGTGGTGATATTGGAGGACGCAAACACCATCCCGGTCGTTTCGGCTCAGGCTTTGTCCGACAAGTCGACGGTGCTCGTCGATCAGGCGTCTGCCGTACCTGGTACGGCGGTGGTACGCGTAACCGCGCAGGATGGAAGCGTCGGTACGTACGTGGTTACATTCGAGCTTGTGCCTGACACCACGCCGCCAGTCATCACCCTGGTGGGCGATGCGTTGATCCAAGTGGCGTACGGCGCCGAGTTCAAAGATCCGGGCGCAACGGCAACCGATGATCGCGATGGAGATATTACCGGCAGGATCGTTGTAACGGTCTCGAGCAGCGTCTATGGCTTAACGGCGATCGACACAACGGTGCCCGATACCTACACGATCCATTACAACGTCACCGACACAGCAGGCAACCGTGCTGTTGAGGTGACGCGGACGGTTATTGTACTGGAGCAGGTTGTGCCGGAGCCTGAACCGCCAACGCCAGCACCTGACACCACACCGCCTGTCATCACTCTGTTGGGCAATCCGGTGATCTATGTGACGTACGGCGCCGAGTTCAAAGATCCGGGCGCAACGGCAACCGATGACCGCGACGGAGATCTCACCCAAGAAATCGTCGTCACTGTCACCAGCAGCGTGTATGGCATGACGGAGATTAACACGAAGGTACCCGGCACCTATACGATCCATTACAATGTAAGCGACAAAGCTGGCAACCATGCGCAAGAGGTGACCCGTACGGTTATCGTTGGAGCGCCGCCTTCGTATGACCCCGCGCCGTCACAACCGGCAACGGAAACGGGAGCGGACGAAACGGTGCAGTTTGTCCGCAAGGAAGACCTGATCCGGGAAGAGGGCCGTTACCTGCTGAAGGTGGAGGAAGACAAGGAAGCGGTGCTTCTGCCTGCCGATATCCTCGATCTGATCGGTGACAGCAGCCTGACCATCCAGAGCGGCGAACTGTCGATTGAGCTGAGCACAGATCTCTTGCAAAGCCTGCTCGCTGAGAGCGGATTGCCGGCGGAAGATGGGGCGAGGATCAAACTGTCGGTCGCTGCAGTCGATGAAGATGAGGCCCAATCCCTGATTCAGGATGCGAACGGCAACCTGCCGGGCAATGTAAACGTCTCTGCTGCAGGTCCGGTCTATCGTTTCCAACTGTCGGTCGTGACAGAGGATGGCGAAATTAACGTTTCCAACTTCAAGGAACCGCTCACGCTGTACTTCCCGCTCGATGAAGGTGCGAATCCGGACCTGGCGGGGGTATATTACATCACGCCGGAAGGCGAACTGGAATACATCGGCGGGACGGTCATTGATGGTGTGGTGGTCGTTCAGATCAACCATTTCAGTCACTATGCCGTGCTTGAATACCATGCGGAGTTCAGTGATGTGAACAGCTCGCGTTGGGCGGCGGAAGTGATCAAGAAGCTGGCTGCCAAACACATCGTCAAAGGTGTTTCTGCCGACAGGTTCACCCCGGAAGGCATGGTGACGAGAGCGGAATTAGTGACGCTGATCACGAGAGCGCTGGGGTTAACCGCTGATGTGCCGGCGAAGTTCACGGATGTTCCCGCCGATGCCTGGTATGCCGATGCGGTTGCAGCAGCTTATCAGGCGGGGATCGTCAAGGGGCGGAGCGACACGGTGTTCGATCCTTCCGGCAAGATCATTCGCGAAGAGATGGCGATCATGATCCTGCGGGCTTATGAATACGCAACGGGCGAAGACGTTCAGGCGCCAAATTACACGCCGTTCATCGACTTTGCTTTAGTCAGCGAGTGGGCAACTGATGCGGTTCGGGCCGCACGTTTCGCCGGACTCATCCAGGGCAAGGGCGATGGCATCTTTGCTCCGCAAGAGTATATGACGCGGGCAGAAGCCGCACAGATCATTTGGAACCTGTTAACCAAGCTAAATTAACCCCTTTGTACGGAAGAAGGGCATCGGACCGGTGTCTGGACCGGTGTCCTTCCATGCCGTACGGCACAGGCTATATCAACCGATTGAATGAAGTTTATCAGGCAACAAACATTCTGGAACTAACGATACCGAACAACCATCATGACAAACAGGGGAGAAGAACAATGAGCATACGCAACGAGAACATTAGCGGCGATCTGGGCAACGGTACTTACCTGAATCCTGTGCTGCGGGGGAACTATGCAGACCCGTCGATCATCCGGGTCGGAGAAGACTATTATATGGTGAATACTTCCTACCAATACGTGCCGGGGCTGATCGTCTGGCATTCGCTCGACCTGGTCAACTGGGAACCTGTCGGCGCCGTTCTGCACCAGTGCAACGGCAATGTCTGGGCTCCGGATATCACGTATCATAACGGCCTGTTCTATGTATATTTTCCTGCGGACGGGACGAACTGGGTCTCGTATGCCGAGGATCCGAGAGGTCCCTGGAGCAAACCGGTGGATCTTGGCACGCGCTTCATCGATCCCGGACATGTGGTTGGGCCGGATGGCAAGCGTTACTTGCATCTGTCTGACGGACATATGGTCCAGCTCGCCGATGACGGTCTGTCGGTCGTTGGTGAAGTGAAGAAGGTGTATGATCCGTGGAGATACCCGGATGACTGGGAGGTAGAGGCGTTCAGCCCGGAAGGTCCGAAACTGCTTCGCAAGGATGGATATTATTATATGATCATCGCCGTGGGCGGCACTGCCGGGCCTGCTACGAGCCATATGGTCGCAGCTTCCAGATCGCGGACGCCATGGGGCCCCTGGGAGCATTCCCCGTACAATCCGATCATTCGCACATGGAGCCGGGAGGAGCGCTGGTGGTCGCAAGGTCATGGATCGCTCATCGATACGCCCGAAGGTCGTTGGTATATGATCTATCATGCGTATGAAGGAGGCTTCCATACGCTGGGCAGGCATACGATGCTGGTGCCGATCGAGTGGACGGCGGACGGCTGGTTCAAGGTGCCGGACGGCGTACAGCCGGATCAGCCTCTGCCGATGCCGCGGCAGGTTGCTGAGAAGGTGCATTATGGCATGCCGCAGCAGGATCGCTTCACGGGGCTTGGCTTACATTGGCAACGGCTTCGCGATGCTGGCCGCGAACGGTTCCGCGTGCAGGACGGTTGTCTGGTGATTGATGGACGGATGGAGGGCGAGGACTCGCCGATATTGTATATGACTGGTCATCGCTCATACGAAGCGGAAGCGGAAGTATCGGTATCAGGAGAGGCGGAAGCATTATTCCTGTTGTACTATGACAAGCATACCTATCTTGGACTGGGACTGAACACTTCGGGCGTTCGCCATCTCCGCAATTTCAAGTCCTACCGCCGAATGGCTTGCCCGGGCGGCAGGGTGCGATTGCGGATACGCAACGACAACCACATCGTTTCCTTCTATTATCAAGGGCAAGATGGCGTGTGGGTGAAGTACGACAAGGTCGTCGAAGCGTCCGGATTCCATCACAATACCTTCGGCGGGTTCCTGAGTCTGCGCATCGGCCTGGATGCGGTGGGCAGCGGACAGGCTTTCGTACACTCTTTCTCGTATAGACCATTGTAAACAACCGAACATTGAACTTGATTGTAGTTGACTCATTTTACTGGTGTACATGATCTGCAGCCTAACACCATAAAGTAAAATAAGGTAAATTATGGGCTAATAAAAGTGGCTCAAAACCGAATTCAGTGCTTGACGGATTAGACCGGGGCTGAAAATGGAAAAACATCTGCAATTCCTGTAATGTTGTAAGTCCGTACAAACAACAAAGCGTATGGGAGTGGAAAGAAGCGTTTACGACCTGGTACGACTGCTCCCCCAGCTTTGCCGTCGCGAAACGGGGATTCGAGCGATGGTGTGAGCAAGGCGACCAGATCAACCACGCCGCTGTCCGAAGTACCCTTAAGACGATGCGCAATTGGCAAGCCGAAATCGTCAACTACCATCAATGCCGGTGGACCAACGCGGTTGTGGAAGGCCGTCACAATCGCATTAAAGCCTTTCAGCGTCGCCATTACTTTACACGAAATCGCAGTCATTATAAAGCAGGTATTCTGATCGAATGCAACCGCCATCGGTTGTTATGCTAGCAGTCAGGCACTGATTTTGAGATTGAGCCTTTCTTTCCTTTTAAAATCATTAGAAATACCGCCTCGCCTCAGCAGGAATAAGTCATACTTATGGCAATCAAGCTTGATTATCTTGGTTCCTTAAAATCTTTACACGATCTTTACACCTGAAAATGTCAAATGCCCATTTAAACGCTAATCTTTACACAACGTTTAGATGGGCTTTTTTATAATGTTAGCTAAAGTAACCGTTTGCAATGAACTGAACCAGGAGGGAAGGGCATGGCGAGCATCTTGTTCAATCATGTGTACAAGACTTACGGCAAAGACAAGAAGCCGGTGGTCAAGGATTTTAATCTGAGTGTAGAAGACAAGGAGTTTATCGTCTTCGTCGGACCTTCGGGCTGCGGCAAGTCCACGACGCTCAGAATGATCGCTGGCCTGGAGGACATCAGCGAAGGAGAAATCTTCATCAATGACCGGAAGGTTAACGATCTGCCGCCGAAGAACCGGGATATTGCGATGGTGTTCCAGAACTACGCGCTATATCCGAACATGAATATCTTCGAGAATATCGCTTTTGGGTTGCGTTTACGCAAAACACCGAAGAGCGAGATTGAGACAGCGGTCAAACGGGCTTCCCGCGTGCTGGAAATCGAAAACTTCCTCGACCGCAAGCCGCGCCAGCTGTCAGGCGGCCAGCGGCAGCGGGTAGCGCTGGGCCGGGCGATCGTCCGTGAACCGCAGGTGTTCCTGATGGACGAGCCGCTGTCCAACCTCGATGCGAAGCTGCGCGTGCACATGCGCACCGAGATCATCCGCTTGCAGCGGCAGCTCGGGGTTACGACGATCTACGTGACGCACGATCAGACGGAAGCGATGACGATGGGCGACCGCATCGTCGTCATGAACGACGGGGTGATCCAGCAAGTGGACACGCCGGAGCACATCTACAATCACCCGGCCAATCGCTTCGTCGCCAGCTTCGTCGGCTCGCCGCCGATGAACTTCATCGACGGGAAGACAGTGCTGGAGGACGACAAGCTGTACTTCCGAACGCGCCGCTATACGATCGAGATTCCGGATGGCAAGGCCAAGCAACTGCGCGAAGCGGGCTATGTCAACAAGTCGATCGTCATGGGCATCCGGCCGGAGAATGTCAGCATGGATCAGCTGGTGTCCGAAGCATTCCCGAATGCCAGATTCCAGGGCATCTACAAGCTCAGCGAGCTGATGGGGGCAGACCGCTACCTCTACCTCGATATTGGCGCACAGAGCGACCTCATCGTTCGCGTGAATCCGCGCTATACCTTTCAGGATGAGGAGAAGATCGATCTGGTGTTCGATATGAACAAGGCGCTGTTCTTCGATGCTGCAACGGATGTATGTGTATGCGGGTAAACGCAGAGGTCAGGGAAGGAGATGGTAGTGATGGCGCTTCATAAGCGCAAAATCGGCTGGGCGAGCAAGCTGTACACGTTGATCGCGGCCATCGGCATCTCGGCTGTGCTCCTGGCTGGCTGCGCTGGAGGCAATCAGGCGCTTACCGGCAAGCTGGAGGATGAGGATTCGATCCTGGAGATGCTTGCCCAGATGTCGCTCGGAAGCAGCCAGTTCGAGCCTTACTATGCGGATGTGCTCGTGGAATGGCTAGGCTCCGGACACGAGCCCGCAAGCGCAACGATTGAGGTGGCTGCCGCCAAATACGCCGCTGCTTCTGATGATTCCGTGATCGAGACAGGAAGCTACGCCGGCAGGAGTGATGTATTGATCTGGAACAATAATCGGACGAACTGGATCGAATATGAAGTGGAGATCGACGAACCCGGACTCTATGAGATGACGCTGGTCTATCATTCCTATGAATCGTCAGGCAATGTGAAGAATTATCGTCCGGTGACGTTTGCGGTAACCGTTGACGGGCTCTTCCCGTTCCGCGAAGCAAGGGCGATTGAATTCCGCAAGCTGTTCCGTGATCAGCTGCCGATCCGCCAGGACGAATACGGCGACGATATCCGTCCGAGCCCGGAAGAAATTGATACCTGGTTGAGCGTGCCGTTCAAGGACAACACAGGGGCTTATGCCCAGCCGCTCCTCTGGCTGTTCGAGGAAGGCAAGCATAAGATTCGCTTGCAAACGTACCAGTCGATCGTGATCGACAAAATTCTGCTCCATCCGCAGGAGACGGCGGAGGATTACGCGACCGTTCGTCAGCAATATCCTCAGAACGCTTCTTCCGGCGCAGATGATGTGGTCACGATTGAAGCGGAGATCATGACGAACAAGAACGACGTCTCGCTTCAGATGTATGTTGACCAGGAAGCCATGACTACGCCGAAGGCCGGAGGCAAGCTGATCTTCAACTCCGTCGGCGGCAACAACTGGGAGGCTGGACGCGAAACGATCACCTGGACGTTCACCGTTCCCGAGGACGGCCTGTACCAGATCGGCATGCGCGCTTATCAAGGCTACCAGACGAACAAGAAAGTATTCCGCACGATCTACATCGACGGCAAGGTGCCGTTCAGCGAACTATACCGCTATCCGTTCCATTATGCGTCGAACTGGCAAGGCATCAAGCTGGCCGATGAGAATGGAGAGCCGTATCTTTTCTACCTGACGAAAGGCGAACATACGATCGCGATGGAAGCGACCATCGAGCCGTTCACGCAAGTGTTGAACAAAACGAACGGCATCCTGCTGCTCCTGTCGAATATCGCGCAGGACCTGTTCGCGATCGTCGGAACCGACGACGATACGTACCGCACATGGGACATCATGCGAGACTATCCGGAGATCCCGGAGAATCTGGAGATTGTCCGCAAGGGGCTGCTCATCCTCGAACGCGATCTGATCGCAGTCAACGGCCGCGACGACAACTATTCGCAGACGATCCGCGGCGCGATCCGCGACATCGAGGATATGCTCGAGTATCCGAACGATATCCCGTACAAGAAAGGAACGATATCCAGCATCCAGTCGAAGCTGGCTTCCATCCAGGAGCCGCTCATGGATGCGCCGCTTCTCCTCGACAAGATCTACATCGTGCCGGAGAATGGCGAGTGGCCGAGGATGGAGGCGACGATGCTGGAGAAGGCATCGAACAGCGTGAACAAATTCTTCGTGTCCTTCAGCGACAACAACCGCCTCAGCGCCAACAACGACCAGGTGGTCAATGTCTGGATGAAGTACGGACGTGACTACGTCAACGTCCTGCAGGACCTGGCTGACCAATATTTTACGCCGGAGACTGGAATCAAGGTGCGGGTGGACCTGCTGCCGACGGAAGAGCTGATCGTGCTCTCCAATGCCGCTGGCAAGACGCCGGACATCGTCATCGGCGTTACGGAAAGCACGCCGATCGATATGGCGGTGCGCGGAGCGGCGCTGGATCTGAGCCAGTTTGAAGATTTCGCCAGCTTGAGCGAGCAGTATGCGCCAGGCGCACTCTTGCCTTATTACTTCGACGGCAAGTATTATGCGCTGCCGGAATCGCAGAAGTTCAACCTGCTGTTCTATCGCAAGGACATTCTCGGAAGTCTCGGACTGGAAGTGCCGCAGACCTGGGAAGACGTCATGACGATGCTGCCGACGTTGCAGCAGAACGGCTATGACTTCAATATCCCGCAAGACTATCTGACGTTCTTCTATCAGCATGGAGCGGAATTTTACAGCAAGGACGGGCTGAAGTCAGGGCTCGACAGCGTGCAAGGTTTCGAGGCATTCAAGCAATACACCGATTTCTTCACCGTTTACGGCATCGAGCGCCAGATTTCGAGCTTCTATCAGCATTTCCGCGACGGTGACATGCCGATCGGCATCGGCGACTTTAATATGTATCTTCAGCTGTCCGTTGCTGCACCTGAGCTGAATGGCTGGTGGGGAATCGCGCCGCTTCCGGGCGTTGTCCAGGAAGACGGCACCATCGCACGGTGGACTGGCGGCGGTCAGCAGGCGACGATGATCTTCGAGAAGGCGGAGAACAAGGACGAAGCATGGCATTTCATGAAATGGTGGCTGTCCGCCGAAACTCAGGAGAGATTCGGCTCGACACTGGAAGGGTTCTACGGCATTCAATTCCGATGGAATACGGCGAATGTGGAAGCATTCAGCCACCTGAACTGGACACCGGAGGAGCTGAACGTGTTCCTGGAGCAATGGCGCTGGTACAAGGATATGGCCCATGTGCCCGGTTCCTACTTCATCGCGCGTGAGATTAACAATGCCTGGAACCGGACGGTTCTCAATGGGCAGAACTATCGTGCTTCACTTGAGGAAGCTGTGTTGAACATCAACCGCGAGATTTACCGCAAAGCGATCGAATTCGGCTATCTGGACAAGGCAGGCAATGTCGTCAAGACCTATGACCCGCCGGTCGTCGATAAGCCCTGGGAGGGGGTAGACCGATATGTCCAATGAACTGCAACTGGCGAGCAAGACGCAGGTGAAGCTGGGCGTTCAGGAGAAGCTGAATCTGCTGACCAAACGCATCTGGAAATACCGGATCAGCTATCTGTTTCTGTCTCCTTTCCTGATTGCGTTTACGCTGTTCATCCTGATCCCGGTGCTCGCAGCCTTTGGACTCAGCTTCACTTACTATAACTCGATTCAGCCTCCGACGTTCGCGGGTTGGGATAACTTCGAATACCTGCTGTCGCAGGACGTACTGTTCCTCAAGTATGCGCTGCCGAACACGCTGACGTTCGCACTTATCGTGGGTCCGGGCGGTTACGTGCTGTCCTTCATCATCGCCTGGCTGATCGCCCAGATCCCGGATCGCTGGAGAATTTGGTTCGTGCTGGCATTCTATGCGCCATCGCTCGCCGGCGGCGTCGTCATGAACATCATCTGGCAACCGCTTCTGTCGGGCGACCGTATCGGGTATCTGAACAGCTTCCTGCTGCGCATGGGCTGGATCGAAGAGCCGCAGCTCTGGGTAATCGACCCGGATTACCTGATGATCGCGATGATCGGCGTGACGATGTGGACGAGTATGGGCGTCGGATTCCTGGCTTTGCTCGCCGGCATACTGAACGTCGACAAGCAGCTCTACGAAGCGGCGAGAATCGACGGGGTCAAGAGCCGTCTGCAGGAGATCTGGTACATCACGATTCCGTACATGAAACCGCAGATGCTGTTTGCCGCCGTCATGGCCATCGTCAACGCCTTCAAGGCTGGTCAGATCGGGGAGACGCTGTCAGGCATGAAGCCGACTCCGGAATATGCCGGACATACGATCCACAACCATATTTCGGACTTCGGTCTGATCCGTTACGAGATGGGATATGCAGCCGCGTTGTCGGTTGTGCTGCTGCTCATGATCTATTTCTTCAATCGGTTAAGCTGGCGCCTGTTTGGCAATAAGGGGGATGAATGATGGCTGCCATCGCAGAAAACACCAGCAAGGCAGGAGCTAGACGCAGACTGATCAAGCTGGACAAGACGCAGATGATGCTGATGCTGTTCCTGACGCTCGTGGGCATCTTCATGATCCTGCCGCTATTCTACATCTTTAACCATGCGCTAAAGCCATACTCGGAGCTGTTCCTGTATCCGCCGCGCATCTTCGTTCAGCAGCCGACGCTGACCAACTTCTCGGAATTCTTCTCGCTGCTGAAGGATTCCACGATTCCGGCATCGAGATATTTGTTCAACAGCATCGTGGTGGCTGGTCTCGGCACGGTGAGCGTCGTCATCGTCAGCGCACTGGCGGCGTACCCGCTGTCCAAGCATCCATTCCCGGGCAGCAAGCTTCTGTTCTCGGCCATCGTCATCTCGCTGATGTTCGTTCCTGAAGCCTTGCAGATCCCGAGATATATCGTGGTGGCACAGCTTGGCATTATGGATACGTATGTCGGCCATATCTTGCCGCATGTCGCCGCTCCGGTCAGCGTGTTCCTGGTCAAGCAATTCATGGACCAGGTCCCGAATGACCTGATCGAAGCAGCCAAGATCGACGGGGCAAGGGAGTTTACGGTCTTCATGCGGATCGTCATTCCGGTCGTCATGCCATCGATTGCGACCAGCTCGATCCTGACGTTCCAGGACATCTGGAATGACACCTCCACATCGACATTGTTCATGCAGAACGATGCGATGAAGACTTTTCCTTATTATTTAAGCACGTTAACCAATAATCTTGCCAACTCTGTCGCGCGTCAAGGGGCAGTTGCGGCGGCCAGCTTGATCCTGTTCCTGCCAACGCTCATCATTTTCCTCACCTTCCAGCGCAAGGTGATCGCGACGATGGCGCATTCGGGCATCAAATGAGCATGAACGGAGGGATAAGATGAAATCATATGCACGCTTGATGAAGATCATGCTGATCCTCGTGTTCGTGTCTGCCGGCGTGATGCTGGCTCCGATGAGCGCGCGTGCGGACGTGATGTACAACACTTACATCCGTGACTCCTACGGCATGCGTATCGTGCAACCGTCCTATACGCCGGTCAAGATTATCGGCCATGATCTGTTCGTTTCGAGCAAGGATGATCCGGAAGTGCTGGAACCATCGCCGATGCGCAATCCGCAGGACATCTATATCACAGAGAATGATGAGATTTACGTGGCGGATACCGGCAACAACCGCATCGTCCATTTCGATGCGGACGGCAACTTCCTGCGCTTCATCGAGCCTTCTCAGGACAACAAGCTGAACAAACCGCAAGGCGTATTCGTCACCGAGGACGGCACCATCTACGTCGCCGACACCGGCAACAAGCGGATCGTGGCCATGGATGCCCAGGGCCGCATCCTGCTTGAGATCGGCGAACCCGATTCGAAATATATGCCCACCGATTACAAATTCGATCCGATCAAGGTTATCGTTGACAAGCGCGGTTACATCTACGTCGTGACCCTTGGCGGATACTACGGGGCGATGCAGTTTGACCCGCAGGGGAACTTTACCAAGTTCTTCGGCATGAACAAAACGTCCATTACCGTGATCGACGCGCTGAAGCGGGCGCTGTACACCAGAGAAATGTACGAGAACGAGATGAGCAAGCTGCCGCCGTCGATAAACAACATCACGATCGACGAGAACGGCTTCATCTATACCGTGACGAGCGGTCAGGATGTCACTTCCAATCAGGTGAAGAAGTTAAACTTTGAAGGGCAGAACATTCTGTCGCAATATAACTCGCTCGGGGAGAAGAACAAGAGCTTCGGCGAATACAGGGAGTGGGACTATCGCTCCGCCAAGCGTGCGCCAACGAATCTGGTCGACCTGGCGGTGGACGATGAGGGCAACTTCATCGTGATCGACAGGCAATACAAGTTTATCAGCCAATATGATGCGGACGGCGCATTGCTCTTCTTCTGGGGCGGACAGTCGGCGAACAGCATCACGCAGTTGGGACTCGTCAAGAACCCTTCGTCGATCGAGATCAATTCGCGGAAGGAACTGTTTATCCTTGACGACCAGGAGAATATCCTGCAGATGTTTCGACTGTCGGAGTTCGGCGCTCTCGTCTATGAGGCGAACAGCCTGACGATCCAGGGCAAGTATCTGGAGAGCGAAGAGCTCTGGCAGGAAGTGCTCAAGCTCAATGGCAGCTACACGCCAGCCTTGCACGGTCTGGCCAAAGCGGCATACAAGAAAGGCGAATATGAACGGGCCGCCGACCTGTTCTATCAGGCGGGCAACAACATCGGTTACTCCGAGGCGTACTGGCAGATTCGTCTGGAGTGGATCCAGACCAACTTCGCCAAAGTTGCCACCGTGCTCGTCATCATCGGCGTCATCTGGGTGATCCTAAGCAAGCTGTGGAAGAGATACGGCAAGCCGCTTCAGATCGGTTCCGACTCGGGCAGATGGCAGACGATCGTCGCGCAGGTCTCGCATGTGCGGTATATTCTGAAGCATCCGATCGACGGATTCACAGCGCTGCGCTACGAGAACAAGGGCAGTGTGCTCAGCGCCTTGATCCTCTATCTGCTGGTGTATGTATCGCTTGCCTTCTCAGAATATGTGACGAGCTTTACGTTCAATCCGGTGAAGAAGTATGAGATCAATGTGTTCTTTATCCTGCTGCAGTTCGTCGTGCTTGTCGGCGCATGGATCATCTGCAATTACCTGATCAGCTCGATCTATCGCGGCGAAGGCCGTTTCAGGGATGTGTTCGTCGGAACGGCCTATACGCTGGTGCCATTCATCGTGATCGGCGTGCCGCTGGCGATCGTATCGAATGTGCTTACGCTATCGGAAGGACCGATCTACGAATATATCAATCTGGCCATGCTTGTTTGGGTAGGCTTGATGATCATCTGGAAGGTCATGTCCTTGCAGAGCTACAGCTTCGGAGAGACGCTCGCCAACATCTTCTTCTCTGTGGTGGCGATCGTGGTGTCCGGCGTATTGATCGCGGTGCTGGTTGCCCTGTCTACTGAGCTGATTCAGTTTATCCGAGAAGTGTATCAGGAGGTGACCTTGCGATGAAATGGATCTGGGAGCACAAGAAACTCGTTTTCTCATGCATATTCGTTGCACTGCTAGTCATCCTGCTCAGTCAGGCCAAGATCACGTTCCTGGAAGAGACTCAGGCAGCAGGCGGCAACACGCAGGCGCAGAACAACGCGGAAACGTCGAAGGATCTGCCGCAGGACTCCCGGTTTCGGACGATCGCGGAGAATGATGTGCTGCGGCTGAAGTTTGAAGATGTCACGGCGCATTTTATCGTGGAGGACAAACGCAACGGTCACATCTGGCGCTCCTATCCGAATCCGGAGCAGTGGGACAATCTCGGCATCTCCGGAAGCTGGATCGGACATATGCAGTCTCCGGTCATGCTGCAATATATCGACTTCACGAATCCAAACGCCCAGCCGAAGGATACGAACTTTGTCAGGGAACAGGGCAAGGTAGCGGATATCGTCTATCTGGATGACGGGGTGTCGTTCGTGCTGGAAATGCCGACGCTCGGGTTCCGCATCCCGGTGCAGATTCGCATCGAGGATGATTACGTCGAAACCTCGATCCTCGATGCCGGACTTGAGGAGAACGGCAAGGAGAGCCTGCTCTGGCTGAGGCTGTATCCCTTCTTCTCGGCAGAGCAATCCGTCGGCGTCAGTGAAGGTTACATGTTCGTTCCCGATGGCTCGGGGGCGCTCCTCAACTTCCAGAAACAGCAAACTGCGATCAAGCAGATCTATCAGGAACGGATCTATGGCTCCGACGCGGTGTTTATCAACAACCCGACGAGCCGTTACAGCGTACAGATGCCGGTCTTCGGGATGAAGAAGGAGAACAAGGCTTTCCTGGCTGTCGTTGTCGAAGGCGAAGTGTATACGGACATTCTCGCTTCTCCGGCAGGTGTTTACTCCAATTACAACTGGATCGGAACGCAGCAATACTACCGTATGAAATACTTCCACATCACGAATAAAGCGAATGGCACCGGCTTCGATACGTATACGAAGGACAGCCGCTTCGGCGAGAACCGGGTGATCCGCTATTATCTGCTCGACACCGATCAAGCGGATTATGCCGGGATGGCTTCCCGTTACCGCGAGTATCTGATGGAGGAGAAAGGCCTTGAGCGGATCCAGCCGACGAGCCGGGATATTCCGATGTACGTCTCGATCATCGGTGCCGATACGCAGCCGGGCGTCATCACTGACCGCTATGTGAAGGCGACGACGTTCTCGGAAGCGATGCAGATGCTGCAGGAGCTGTACGGTCTGGGCGTCTCCAATATGCACGTCACGTATCACGGATGGCAGAAGGGCGGATACAGCGCGCTGGGGGGCTATCTCGGGGTGGATAAGCGGATCGGCGGCGTCGATGGTCTGAAGCATTTCATCGAGTTTGCCCATTCGCTGGACATCCCGGTGCATCTGGCGGTCAATTACGGCTTCAACAATACGCACGCCAACGGATTCGTGGCGAGGTATCATGCGACGCGCGACCTGTCCGGCACGATCTGGTCGGCAAGGCTGGACAACGGCACCGAACTTTACGAAGTGAGCAAGAAGTTCATCCTGCAATCGGTCAAGGATGATCTGGATGATCTGTCCGGACTCGGCATTGACGGGCTCCTGCTGGAGGGCGTCGGCACCTATGTTCATACCGACTACAACACCAGGTTCGGCGGCATGCGTGCAGAGGTGTTGAGGACGGATCAGGAGATCCTCAGCACAGTCAAGAGCAAGATCGATTCGCTGCAACTGACCGATGCGCTGTTCTATACGATTGGCGAAGTGGATCATATGAACTGGATGAACGACGACTATTCCTATGATCTGTTCTCGGCGCGGGCCGTTCCGTTTGCGCAGATCGTGCTGCACGGTCTCATCACCTACACATCATCCCCAGAGAACATGCGTTACGAGTATGGGCAGGATTTCCTGAAGGACATCGAGTACGGCGCCTATCCGTCCTTCGAGTTCACGAAAGCGATGTCCGCTGATCTGACCGGCCTGTATATGTACGGGGCGCCAAACTCCAGCTTCGATGACTGGAAGGCGGATGCGGTTGAACAATATCAGAGATACAACGAGGTATTCGCAACACTGCAGGATCAATTTATCATTGATCACAAACAATTGGCCGAAGGCGTGTTCGTTACGGTTTATGAGGATGGAACAAGCGTCTATGTCAACTACAATTCAGCAGATCGCACCGTAGACGGCCGGACGGTGCAGGCGATGGGATATACAGTAGTGAAAGGGGAGATGAGCAGATGATCGGCAAGCTGATTGGCAAGAGGAAGCTGAAAATCAACACCTGGCGCAAGCTGGAAGGCGCGCTCTTCCTGTCGCCGTGGATCTTCGGTTTCTTCGCATTCATGGTGTTTCCGATCGGTTTCTCCCTGTATATGAGCTTCAATCAGGTTCGCATCGTGCCGGATGGGCTGGACATTCAGTACAGGGGCGTGACGTACTATAAGCAGATTCTGTTCGAAAACGGCAGCATCCTGTACAACAATCTCATCCCGTTTCTCCAGGAAGCGCTCATCATGATCCCGATCATCGTCATCTTCGCGCTGCTCGTGGCGATCATGCTGAACTACAATTTCTCGGGAAGATGGCTGTTCCGAACGATCTTCTTCCTGCCAGTCATCTTCTCAACCGGCGCGATCATTCAGGAATTCTATGACCAGGGGGAAGGAACGCTCGGCTTCCTGGAGCAGTATAACCTGGCTGATTATGTCTCCATGGTGCTGCCCAGCTCGTGGTCGGGACCGATCATCCGCATCATGAACTCCTTCGTCCTGATCCTGTGGTACTCGGGTGTGCAGATCCTGCTGTTCCTGGCAGGGCGCCAGACGATCTCGGCTACCGTCTATGAAGCGGCGCGCATCGATGGCGCGAGCCCATGGGAATCGTTCTGGAAGATCACACTGCCCGGCATGATCCCGTTCATCTTCCTGAACCTGATCTATACCGTCGTTGATCTGTTCACGTTCCCGCGCAATCCGATCATGCAGAAGGTGACCACCAGC
The DNA here is from genome assembly GCA_937957685.1 of uncultured Paenibacillaceae bacterium. Lineage (GTDB taxonomy): Bacteria > Bacillota > Bacilli > Paenibacillales > DA-C8 > Insulibacter. Next base: position 16,090 of record CALGAO010000123.1, on the reverse strand, counting down.
GATTACGGGAAGTCAAGCGCTCTCGTATGGATCTATTTCGTCATCATTCTCCTGTTCCTGGGACTCGTCATGCTCGTGTTCCGCAGGGTGAACAAGACGTATCAACAGACAAGGTAAGCGAGAGGAGGAAGACTATGAACAGATTGATGACGCGTATGCGCAACGCCAGACTGGATACACACGCGCTGTCCGCTGCTCTGACCAGAACGAAGCTGGTCATCTTAGGGAGAGAGCTGGACAAAGGCCTCTTGTTCAAGCTGTTTCTGTACGTGCTCTTGATCGACGTGGCGTTCATCTACCTCAGTCCGATCATGAAGATGGTCTCGACGATGATCAAAAATGCGGGCGATCTGTCGGACCCATCGGTCATCTGGATCCCGCATGAAATCTATCTCGGCACGTTGCAGAATGCCTGGGAGAAGCTCGATTATATCAAGAGCTTCCTGGTCTCAACCGGCGTCTCGGGAATCGTCGCCTTGCTGCAAACCGTCTCATGTGCCGTGGCGGGTTACGCATTTGCAAGGTTGCAGGTGCCGTTCAAGAACTTCTGGTTCTTCTGCCTGCTGGTTACGTTTATCGTTCCGCCGCAGGTGACGATCCTGCCGAACATCATCGCCGCCAATCAGATGGGCACGATGCAGACCTGGGTGCCGATCATCCTGCCTGCCGTATTCGGCCATGGCCTGAAAGGCGCGTTGTTCGTCATCATCTATCGGCAGTTCTTCATGTCGCAGCCCAAGGAGCTGGAGGAATCGGCCAAGATCGACGGAGCGAGCGTGTTCAAGACGTTCTTCAAGGTCATGTTCCCGCTGGCCAAGTCTGCGATGGTCGTCGTATTCCTGTTCTCCTTCGTCTGGACGTGGAACGACTCTTATCTGCCCAGCATGTATCTGTACAACAGTGACTTGCAGCCGCTGTCGCGAGGCTTGTCGATCATCGCGACGGAACTCGCAGCACAGGCAGAGATTACGGGTCCGACACCTTATCAGGATTCGATCAAGATGGCGACGGCATTTCTCATGATCCTGCCGCTCCTGATCCTGTATGTGTTCACGCAACGATGGTTCGTGGAAGGCATCGAACGCACAGGCCTGGTAGAATAGCAATCCCAGTAATCTTCAGGCAATATTATCATGTTAAAGCGCATGCGCAAGACATTATAATAGAAGTAAACCCTAAGAAGGGGGCTTGTCCTGTGCATATCCTGATTGTCGAAGATGAGGCAGAGATCCGGGAGGTACTCGCGGCATACTTCGTCAGAGAAGGCTGGAAAGTCGATATGACCTCCAACGGCATTGAAGCGTTCCAAAAATATGATTACGAGAAGCACGATCTGGTCATCCTCGATTTAAAGCTGGAAGGCATGCCCGGTGAGAGAGTTTGTCAGTTGATCCGCGAGAAATCCAAGGTGCCGATCATCATGCTGACATCCAAGTCGATGGAAGCGGATGTCATCAAAGGCCTGGAAATGGGGGCTGACGACTATGTCGTCAAGCCCTTCCGGGTCAAGGAGCTCGTCGCCAGGATCAAGGCGATCATGCGGCGATCCGTTGTTGATGAACCGGATACGCAGCGTATCCGGTCCTATAACCAGGGGGCACTGCTGATCAATCTGGAAGGCGCAGAAGTCATTCTGGAAGGGAAGAGGGTCAATCTGACGACTACGGAATTCAAGCTCCTGTCCGTTCTGTCCAGTCAACCGCTGAAGGTTGTGAGCAGGGCGGATCTTCTGTACAATGCGCTGGGCAGCCGTTATCAGGAGGATGGCCGGTCGCTTGACGTGCATATCAAGAATCTGCGCAAGAAGATCGAGCCGGATACGAAGCGTCCGCAATATATTCAGACGGTGATCGGCATGGGATACCGGTTCGGATATCCGGAGGATGGGGACCAGAAGTCATGAAGCTCTCCCTCCGATTTCTGCACCGGATGTCTGTCATTCTGTTCATCGCGTTTTTCCTGTTTTCCTTGTTCTTCATCATGCTGATTACCTGTTTCTTCAACTTGTATTGGGAAGGCTTGTTCAAAAATTTCTACGAGCAGTCGATCAAAACTTATGCCTACATGTTGCTGGATGATATGCGTGAGCAGGGAATCGAGGGCAGTCCGCTCAGTGAACAGGAGATCAATTGGCTGGAACGGAGGACCAGGTTGTATGGCGTGATCGTACAACTGACGGACAAGCACAACGGCGAACTCATGTACGATTCCTTCGCGAACGTCGAGAGCGGGATGACGATCGTCCAGGAATTTCCGTATATCGTAAATGGCCAGGAAGTGGCGCATCTGAAGGTCGGATTTATGGATGCGACCAAGGAGTTGAACCCGGCGATGGTTCAGTTCCGCGAAACCTTGGAGACACAATCCAAATATTTGATGGGCATCATTATCTGCCTGTCTGTTCTGATCAGCTTCTGGCTGGCTTCCATCCTGACCAAGAATTTCAAGCGGCTCGACCAATATGCGAAGAATATCCGGCAAGGCCGATGGTCAGGCACCTGCCCGGAGAAAGGTCCGGTTGAGATCAGGAGGCTGGCGCTGACGCTGAATGAGCTGTCTACCGAGCTCCAGAAGCAGGAAGATTGGCGGAAGAATCTGATGGAGGATATCACCCATGAGCTCAGAACGCCGATCACGTCGATCATGACGAAGGTGGAGGCGATCATCGACGGCATCTACGAGGCGGATCAGGACAATCTGGAGAAAATGTACAACGAGCTGGAGCGGTTGTCCCGGCTGGTCAGCGACCTCCAAAGGTTGTCCGAAGCGGAAGGCGCGCAATTCGAACTGAAGCTGAAGAAACGCGACATCGTCAAACTGACCAGGCAGGTGTATCTCAATTATCAGCCGCTTGCCATGAAGAAAGGGGTCAGCATGGTGTTTGATCCGGTGAATACGCCGACCTATGCGCAGGTGGATTATGACAAGATGTATCAGGTGATCGCGAACATCGTCTCCAATGCGATCAAGTACACATCTCCCGGCGGCCGCGTCGTCCTGAAGGTCATCCCTGACAAGACGCATACGAAGATCATCTGCGAGGACAACGGTATCGGCATCAGCGAGGAAGATCTGCCGTATATCTTCAACCGGTTGTATCGCGCGGACAAATCGCGATCGCGGTTTACTGGCGGAGTGGGGCTCGGTCTGACGATTGCCAAGGCGCTGGCGGAAGCGCATAACGCATGGATAGAAGTGGAGAGTACTTTTGGAAAAGGTTCAACCTTTACGATCGTGATCCCGAATATCACGTCAGCAATCTAATAAGTGATTATGTTCTATTAATTTATATATAAAACAAATTTTGCAAAGTTTTTGAGTAATTTAAGCAAATATACGTATATAATGAGATTATACTTGTTGTTAATATAAAGTTGTAAGCGCTAGCAATTAAATTCGTGCGAGGGGGTTTAATTGTTGGGCGATATTAAAAAATGTAAGAGGAGGATTAAAATGAAAAAGACGGGATCCCTTATTGCGATCTGGCTCTTGCTGCTCGCTTTGTTGCTTTCTGCTTGTGGTTCTGGCAGCAATGGAGAGCCAAGCAACTCAAGCAATCCCGGAAACACCAACTCAACCGGTACAAGCAATTCGAACAACACGAACGAGTCAAATTCAAACGAGGCTGCAGAACCTGAAGAGTACGTGATCCCTGATGGAACGACCATAACGATCGTCAACGGCGGCGGCAATTCGGAAGAGAAAGTGATGGCTCAGTATGGGGATGCGTTAAAGGCCAAATTCCCGCAAGTGAATTTTGTGTTCAAAAGCACAAGCAAGGATATGACCATTGACAAAATGATTCTCGCTGGAGAAGAGTTCGACATTTTCATTCGCTCCATAGGCTCGATCTTCTATGAAGTTCCACAAAATGGATTTCAATTCGACATGACGGAGTTAATCAAGAAACATAATGTTGATCTCAGCGGAATCGATCCTGTCCTGATGAACTCGATGACAGACAATGCGAATGGCGAAATATGGGGAATTCCATTCCTGAATTCGACCCTTGTGATGTATTACAATAAAGACCTGTTTGATAAATTTGGCGTAGATTATCCGACTGATGGCATGACCTGGGATGAAGTGTTTGAGATTTCCAAACAATTCAATCAAACAATTGATGGCGTAACATATGTCGGTTTGGAATATTCCAACCATCATATTACGAAACTGAATAATTTTGGTCTTTCTTATGTGGACCCGAACACCGGCCTGTCCACTTATGACGATGAGCGGTGGAAATCGATTCTGAATGTATTTTATACCCCTACGCAAGATCCTGGCTATCAATACTTCATGGCACAAAATGAAAACAAGATGCCCAGCAAACACTTCTATGAAGGCCAGGCTGCTATGTCTGTAACACTGGTTCATCACTCCGGCAGCGAAGTATTCCAGCGTCATGATTTCAATTGGGATATGGTTGCAGCTCCTACCTTTAAGGAGAACCCCGGTATTGGCGGGCAAGCTTATCCGGAATATGCAGCGATTACTTCGTTCTCGAAGAACAAGGATGCTGCCATGAAAATCATCGAGTATATGATTTCGGAAGAGTTCCAGATGGAGTTTTCCAGGAAAGGATTTATGCCAGTTCTGACAAACAAGGATGTTCAAGCCGTTTATGGAACCGGGGAATATCAGGGCAAGAACCAGACTGCAGTTTTCTATAATCCTTTCGCTCCAGTTATGACGAAATCGATCTTCGATAATGACGTGGAGAAGAAATTGACCCAGTACATCAATGATCTGGCGCTTGGCAAGATCGACATTAATACGCTGCTGCGCCAGGCGAAGGAAGAAGCGGACCTTATGATTGCCGAGAAGAGCAAATAAACATGAAGTGAATGGAATGAAGGGGAGCCTACATGGTTCCCTTCATTCATGTATTAAACTTGCGTTGTTTTACCAAGCAATTGACTATGAATGAAAATATAAATTTGGCTCAAATCACCTATGTTCAATCGTATGGATCGGAAGAACAAATAAAGCAAAAAATTAAGGCGATTTGTGCATGTTTTCGCATAGTATTTGATATAGCGTGTTATTATCAAGATAATGTAAGCGTTAGCAATCAGTTGACTCATTGCTGACTTACAGGGGTCGTAGTATCAAGGATTATATTTATTGTAAGAGGAGGAATAAGTATGAAGAAATTGTCGTTCTTAGTCGCAATCATCTTGGTAATCGGATTGCTGCTTTCAGCATGTGGATCCGGCAGTTCCAACAGTAACAGTGGCAACAGCGTCAACGATTCCGGTTCCGCAACGAATGGGGGCAATACGGCCAATACGGGAAGCACTTCAACCAACGCGGGAGGCAACAATGCCAAAGAAGAACCGGAAGAGTATGAGATCCCAGCCGGAACGACGATCACGATCGTGAACGGTGGGGGAACAGCGGTGGAAGCTCAGATGGAACGCTACGGGAAGTATCTGCAGCAGAAGTTCCCGCAGGTGAATTTTGAGATCAAGAGTACAACCAAAGAGCTGACGATCGACAAGATGATCCTTGCCGGCGAAAAGTTCGATATCTTCATCCGCTCCATCGGTTCGTTCTTCTATGAAGTGCCGCAGAACGGTTTTCAATATGATATGACCGAATTGGTGGAGAAGCACAACGTTGACCTGAGTGTTGTGGATCCGGTGTTGATCCAATCGATGACCGACAATGCGGGGGGCGAACTGTGGGGCATCCCGTTCTCGAATTCCGGACTCATCATGTACTATAACAAGGACATCTTCGATATGTTCGGCGTCGATTATCCGACTGATGGCATGACCTGGGATGAAGTGTATGAGATCGCCAAGGTATTCAACCAGACGAAGGACGGGCAAACCTATGTCGGTCTCGCTTACTCCAACCACCATATGACGAAGCTGAACAACTTCGGTCTGTCTTATGTCGATCCGAATACGGGCCTGTCCACATACGACGATGAACGTTGGAAATACCTTCTGGACATCTTCTATACGCCTACCCAGGATCCGGGCTATCAGGATTTCCTGAAACAAAATGAAGGTAAGCTTGCTGACTCCAACTCGTTTACCGACGGCAAGGCGGCGATGCTCGTTACGATCGTTCACCATCCAGGCGCCGAATGGGCGAATCGTCCTGATTTCCACTGGGATATGGTATCGTTCCCGACTTTCGCAGAGAACCCGGGCGTTGGTTCGCAAGCCTATCCGGAATATCTGGCGATTCCGTCCTTCTCTGAAAACAAGGACGCTGCCATGAAGGTCATCGAATACCTGATCTCGGATGAGTTCCAGATGGAGTTCTCGAAGAACGGCAACATTCCTGTATCAGCCAACAAGGAGATTCAGGCTGCGTTTGGCTCGGGGTTGTTCCAGGACAAGAACCAGGCTTCGGTGTTCTACAATCCGTTTGCTCCGGTTATGATGAAGTCGATCTACGACAACGATGTGGAGAAGAAATTGACGCAATATATCAACCAGATCGCCGGCGGTCAGATCGATATCAACACTGCGTTGCGCCAGGCGAAGGAAGAAGCGGATCTCGTGATCGCCGAGAAGAGCGGCAAATAATTGAAGAAAGGACAACATCCAATTTCATAGTACGAGTAAAGGCTCCTGCACAAGGAGCCTTACATCTATATCAATCTTATATAGCCGGATCTTGTTCGGCATGTGTCCGTCCGATCAAGCGTTCGGTTGAACTATAGGCCAAAGGTGTGAACAACGATGAAGCTTGTAAACTTGCGCGTGTCAAATCCATATCCAACAGACGTCCATCAAACGCCAGTCAGCTCCGGAGTGCCGATACCGCCCAAGTGCGAATTGGAGCATGTGCAGGATGTGTCGCTGCTGGATCAGGACGGATTGCCAGTTCCAGTCCAGTGCATGCCGCTGTCCTGGTATCCGGATGGCAAGCGGATCAAGTGGGTGCTTGTCAGCTTCCTGGCGAATGTTCCAGCCGCATCCGCAAGCGTCTATACCTTGCTGATCCATGAGCGGAGCAAGTCGCCACTGAGTTCGAAATCGATCGCTGAGATAAAGCAGGGCGAAGTGAGCATCGATACGGGATCGCTGCGCGGCACGCTGCAGTCAGGCCATGCGTTCTTCTCCAATATCACATGCAGGATGGGCGATTCCGGATGGAGAGGGCTGAATGGCCATCCTGCATTCAAGCTGCAGCTTGAAGATGGCGTCTTTACGCCTGGAGCGCCGACCCGGCTAGAGGTCGAAGACAATGGTCCGGTTCGGGCGCTCATTCGCCTGGAAGGCAAGTATGTATCTGCTGGTGGGGACCGTGAATCCAACTATCGCTATGTACTTCGCGCCGAGGCTTGGCAAGGCCGCGCCGAGCTGAGGCTCACGCATACGGTCATCAACGAAGGCGCAGATTCGCGTGTCAATGGCCTGAACGTTGAATGGAAGGGGTTGAATACCGGATCGTATACGATCGGGCGCAGCGACGGCAAGCGCTTCCGCATCCTCCCGGCAGACTCCGTCCAGGGCATCATGTCCGAAAGCTTCGACATCTGCACACTCGGAAGCTTGACCTCCGATGCTGCCGACCAGTTGACCGGCACCTATGATTGGTGGGCTCGTGCCGATGCGGAGCATTGGTCGCTTGTCACGACGATCCGGGAGTTTCATGAGCGTTATCCGAAGAGCCTGGAGTTTACGCAAGACAGCCTCAGAGCGGGATTGCTGCCGGCCAGCTCGCAGGTGAAAGATTCCTTCCTTCCTGCTGGACAATCGCTGGACAGCTATGATCTGCGCGAAGGAGAAGCGAGGACGCATGAGTTCCTGCTCAGCATCTGGCCTTCAGAGACATCAGATGAAACGATCCATCAAGCGATGTGGACATATCACAAGCCGCTCCTGGCTTTGGCTCCATGGAGCTGGTATACGGCAAGCGGCGCTCTGGGAGATCTTGTGCCGAGAACCGCGGAGAAGTATGAGGAGTATGAACAGGCTGCCGATGTATCGCTGTCGGTTTACCTGGGCAGGCGAGAGCGCGGCAAGCTGTACGGAGATCGCAACTACGGCGATGATCAGGATGGCCAGCTTGGCTGCTGGAATAACGGGGAATATGACTATACGCATGTCGGGATGCTGCATTTCCTGAGAGGTGCGGGTCTTGCCTGGTATGAGCAGGTGGCGCGCCCCTACGCGAAGCATCTGATGGATATCGACATCTGCCACGCCGGAAGCGGTGTTGGCCGGATCTATCAACACAGCGTGCGGCATAATTCCGAGCCGCCGAAGCTGGGCTCGCACGCGTGGCTGCGCGGTCTGATGGAGTATTACTGCTTCTCAGGAGACCTGAGAGCCAGAGAAGTCGCTCTCCATGTCGCAGATACGTGGAGTGAACTGATCCTGCGGGGCGAAGGGCTGGAAGGGACGGAGCGCGGCATCACGTGGCCGATCATCTCGATGCTGGGCGTGTACCAGATCATCCCTGATGAGAAGTATCTGCAAGCGGCGAAGAAGCTGGTGGAGCTGGTGATCGAATGTCATGATCCGCTGGAGGGACATTTCCGGGGGACGATGTTCCGCGAGACGACCAAGGATAACTGGGGGACTTTCGTCATCGGTTCGCCGGTTCTGGAATCGTTGATCATGTATGAGCAGTTGACAGGAGACGAGCGGGTGCGCCAGATCGTCGTAAACGCGGCGAAGCGCCTGGCGCGGCTCAACTGGCTGGAGGATGTCGGGGAATGGGAATACACCCATTCCAAGCTGAAGGGCGACGCCAGGGCTCACAATGCGAAGACGAACAAGATGGTCACTCCGGCAGTGTTGTATGCCTATCTGTACTCGGGCGACGAAGAACTGCTGGACAAGGCGCTGCTTGCTTACCATCACAGCGTTCGCACACCGGCGAGCAGCGGCAAGGATCTCGGGCAATCCTACTGCTTCGGAATCCGCATACCGGCGCTCATCGAGCGATGTCTGGCGCATCGGGAAGAGATCCTGAAGAAGCAGATGGATCAGCTGATCGAATAATTGACGTGCCATAAAGCAGGAGCGGCCATGCTCGGCTGCCCACTGCTTGAGAGAGCAGCCGTACGGGCTCCGGCTAACCGGAAGGTTGTGCCGCCGCATGCAGTGGTATAGCCGTAAGACTCGGCCGCTGTGTGCCGTTGGATAAGGCTGTGCACCGTCGGTGGCGGATGTTCAGACGCTGGTTTCGGTCAGTGTTAACGTCTCCGATGCTGCTGGCGATATTTGAGCGGTGTGGTCGACGTCAGCTTCTTGAAGGTCTTGTTGAAATGGGCAATGTGCTCGAAGCCTACCTGTTCCGAGATGAGCTGCACCGGGTCGGTCGTCTCCGCCAGCCTCTTCTGGGCTTCGCGGATGCGCACGACCTGCAGATATTCGCGGAAATGAAAGCCGGTCAGTTTCTTGAAAATTCTGCTCAGGTAAGAAGGGCTGATGTAGAACTGCTTGGCGATCTGCTCCAAAGTCAGCGGCTCGGCAAAGTGCCGGTTCATGTACAGGGCGATTTCCGAGATTTTGTGATGCATCGGGTGCGCATAGTTGATCGCCTCGTCATCGGTACGGCTGACCCGATTGATGATGATCAGCATCTGGATGAGCAGGGATCGGATGTAGGAAACATAATTGGGTGCCTTTTTCTCCGCTTCATGCAGGATCTTGAGCAAGATCTCTTCGATAATCGGCTGTTCATTTACCGGCAAGCGAATAAGTCTCGACTGATCAAGAGGGAAGAGAGACGCCACCTCTTCGTCAGCTTGACTGACAAAATTATGTGAGAAATTCATCAGTACCCGTTCAAACTCGGGCACATCTTCCGAGCTGGCGGTGGAATGAAGGTCGTCGGGATTGATGAACATCATCTCGCCTTTGGATACGGTGATGACATTGCCGTTCATGAAATAGACGCGTTCACCTTGAAGCAGATAGTAGATTTCGTAACTCGGATGCGAATGCGGTCGTCTCATGGCATTTAATCCTTTGCGATACATGCGTTGGATCGAAAAATAGTCAGTATCGCCGATGACGTATTTGGGTCCGATGCGTTCGGTCATCTCAATCCCCTTCCTTCAATTTACAACAAATTATGCAAAATAATATGGCATATCAACAAAAAAAAGCGAAGAACTTAGTATATGTATTTTATACAATAAACTTATCATCAGGACAATGACTATTTCCCGAGAAGGAGCCATGAAATGAAACTAAACACAGAAACAAGCTCTAACCACACAGGCAGCAAATGGACGATGCAACCGGTCAAGTTGCCGGACATTCCCAATCGCTCAGTCAGCATCAAGGAGTTTGGAGCCATCGGAGACGGAAGGACGATCAATACCAGGCCGATCAATGAGGCAATTGCCCATCTGTCCGCGCAAGGCGGGGGCAGAGTGATCATTCCGAGCGGCGTATGGCTCACCGGTCCGATCATCTTCCGCTCACATATTGAATTGCATGCTGAAGCTGGTGCACTGGTTCTCTTCAGCAAAAATTTCGACGATTATCCGCTTGTTCTGTCTCACTACGAGGGCAGACAAACGGTCAGATGCCAGTCCCCGCTGGATGCGGAAGGCGTGGAACATATCGCCATCACCGGAGAAGGGATCTTCGACGGCGGCGGCGAAGCATGGCGTCCGGTCAAGAAGAGCAAGCTGACCGAGCACCAATGGCAGAGACTCGTCGAATCAGGCGGTGTAGTGGATGAATCAGGAACGCGCTGGGGCCCCTCGGAAGCTGCGCTTAAGGGAGAAGAAATCGTCGAGCAACTAGTCGAGCAAGGGGTGATCGATATCGAGTCGTACCGGCCTGTTCGCGACTTCTTGCGGCCGAATATGCTGAGCTTCCGCCGCTGCAAGTATATCTTGCTGGATGGACCGACGTTCCAGAACTCGCCGGCCTGGTGTCTGCACCCGTGGGCATCGCAGCACATCACCGTACGCAATGTGAATGTGCGTAATCCATGGTATTCGCAGAACGGCGACGGAATCGATATCGAGTCCTGCAAGCATGTGCTCGTCGAGAACAGTACGTTCGATGTCGGTGATGATGCGATCTGCCTGAAATCGGGGAAGAACAAGGCGGGACGGGACTTCGGCATGCCAACCGAGTATGTGGAGGTTCATGGGTGCACGGTATATCATGGGCACGGCGGGATCGTCGTGGGCAGCGAGATGTCTGGCGGCGTGCATCATATCCACGTTTCGGACTGCACGTTCATCGGCACTGATATCGGCATCCGCTTCAAGAGCTGCCGGGGACGGGGCGGCGTCGTTGAACATATCGAGATCGAGAATATCCGCATGAAAGATATTCTCGGCGATGCGATTTCCTTTAACCTGTATTATGAAGGGCATGCCGGTTCAGGTTGTTATGGCGGTGACGAGAAACTGCCGGTTTCCGAAGAAACGCCGATCTTCCGTCATATCTCGATTCGCGATATCGTCTGCCGCGGTGCGGAGAAGACGGTGCTGATCAACGGATTGCCGGAGATGCCGATTCAGCAAATCTCACTTGCGAATATCACCAGCCACAGCGATGAGGGCATCGTCATTAGACATGCTAAGGATCTTAAGATGGAAAATGTATCGGTTGAATCGCGCAAGGGTATCGCAGCACTGTTCCATCAATGCTCGCATACAGATATCCAACGTCTGGACATGACAACCACTGCGCAAGCAGATCAAGTTATCGAAGTAACTGGAGCTGAAACTCGCGAATTGCACTTCCAGAGGTTGTCATCCAATCTGGAACTGAGAGTCGCCTCTGAAGTCGATCAGAAGCAGGTGATATCGGATCAATAGGACATGTGTCAGGGCTATGAAAATGCTCAGTTACCGGATATGATTAGGACAGGACCCGATAACTGGGAAGTTTCATGGTATGAGGAGGTTGCTTGGCAATGGCTAAGATCGGAGCTTGGGAAAACGCGGAGCCAGGTGTGAAGCGGAAAATATTCGCGCCTGGAAAGCAGCTCATGATGATGGAGGTACATTTTGAAACGGGTGCTGAAGGTTATATGCACAGCCACCCGCATGAGCAGATGAGTTACTGCATGAAAGGATGCATCGAATTCACCATCGACGGAGTGAGAACGATCCTCCGTCAAGGTGAGACGATCTCTATACCGGGAGGCGCCAAACATGGCGTGAAAGCGCTGGAGCCATCGATCCTGCTTGATGTATTTACACCGATCCGTGAGGACCTGATCAGCGATTCTTAGAGTGAATGAGGAGTATTAGCAGATGATCCCAGACAATAGACAAGAGATGAAATTTATTTTCACCGACCAAACCTTAGAAGATGCGATCCAGGTCAAGATGGGGGCTGATGGCCCTCCTGAATATAATGAGGAGATGGGATACGGATTCGTGCGCGCCACCTGTGCGGTTCCGCCGCGTGAAGTCAGCTTCGACTCGATCGTATGTGACAGTGCCGGATTCCATGTAACGGTTTCTGATTTTTACGAGGAGCAGGGCATGGAATTTGACCATTTCAACCATTATGGTCTGGCCTTCCGTGTGAAGGCTCCTCCTGGAGCTTATGAGATCAAAGTGCGTACGACTTCCTCGCCGGAGCATACGATGGTGGCGATATCCGGTATGCACGCGGATCGAATCTTGGGCAGCGGCTTCTGGGATGCAGCGCATCTCGTGCCGATTCGCCATCATGCTGCATGGCAAGGCCGTGAATGGACGTTCACCTATGCAAACGGCAGGCCGTTCCTGGATATCGAGATCGAGCCGAGAATCCCGGGTGTGCCTGTTGGAATCGAACAGATCCTGATTAGGCCGATCAGCCTGAAGCGGAGGACGGAAACTGAACGGCCAAGTATCTTCGTGCTTGGTGATTCGACGGCGAAGTCCAATGTCTTCGAAGATGCACCCATGTGCGGATGGGGCCAGGTGTTCAGCAGACTGTTTGATCTGCATAAAGTCAATGTGGTTAACTATTCGCAAGGCGGACGTTCCTTCCGAAACGCCTATGCAGAGGGCCGCTTCAATGATCTTGTGCTCACTGGAGCAGAAGGTGACATCGTACTCATCCAATTCGGTCACAATGATGAGCGCGGGGATGAGTGGACGCGATACGGAAGGGGATCGACAGAGGAATCTTACGCATCATGGATCTCTGACGTGTACATTCCTGCCGTCCGGGCTCGCGGCATGATCCCGGTCCTCGTCACGCCGACATCTCGAGTCCATGGGGATGCCGCACCAGGTCATCGCTATGAAGATTCGTTCACTTATCGCAAATTCCCGATGGTGATGCGGAGACAAGCAGAACGGTTGAACGTAATGTTGCTGGATATGACAACAGCCAGTGTCAATTATTACAATGAAATCGGCGTAGAAGGCACAACTGCCGTCTTCATGTCGATCGAAGCAGGGGAAACGCCTGGCAAGACCAATGATGGCAGCCTCGCCAACGGACATCCGGCGAACAGAATTGACGGCACCCATTATAAGGAAGCGTTGGCGAAGCAATACGCCCGTATGGCTGTCATGGAGCTGAGTGCGCGAGCAGGCGAGGGCGATGAGGTGGCGCTGCGGCTGTTGACATACCTGGCTCCAAGTGTCCTCGAGGCGCTGCAGACGAACGATTGGTCGAAGGTGTACCCGGAGGTGGCGGTCGACACGATCAGCGGTCCAGGGGCCTATTATCGCAACCAGATCGAGAAGATGCTTCAACTGGGCGTTATGAATAAAGATGAGGCTGGCCGCTTCCGTCCTGATGATGAGATGCGAGTGGCGCCATTTAAGGATGCGCTGGTGAAGCTTATGGGGATCGAGGCTGGTGTGCTGGCTCCATATAGTGGTGACAACGTGCTGACGAGAGAAGTGATGGCTGCCATCATTTACGATGCTTATCGCGCCCGATTCAACAGCAAGCCTGCATATATGACGGAGTACAACAAGCGAACGGCTAAGCCAGGAGACAGCGGATATGATCCGAATCTGGATACAGGTGCACAGGATGTCGTGTACGATCCTCTCGTTCCGTTCGAACATTTGAAGGATGCAGCACAGATCGATCCGTTGCTTGCGGAACGTGTAAGAGGAGCTTATCAGCTGGGTCTGGTGCGTGCCGAGAAGGGCATCGCGCGAGGCAGGATGATGAATGGTGATGAATTCGAGCCCAAATTGACCGTGACAAGAGGGAAGGCGGCGAAGATGCTGTATTATATGTGGGTGCTCGTCAACCCGGTGAAGAGAGAGAATCATCGATTATTTGAGGATGTAGTTTAGGAATGAATAAAGGGATGCTTCAATTCCAACGGGAGAGTTGAGAGCATCCCTTTTTTGATATGTCGGATTAATGGGCGGAAGACGACTTCTTCAGATTGCTTCCGGCTACTTCGGCGAGGTTCTCTATTGCCATAACGGCTTTGGGATCGATATCGTTGACGACGCTGCGCACGCCAGACAACTCGATCCGTCCAACGATCACATAGATAATCTTCTTCGCTTCTTTAGAGAAAGCTCCTTCACCGTGCAGGAAGGTGACGCCACGTCCCAGTGTCTTCAGCAGAGAGTCGGCAATTTCATCGGGTTTATCAGAGATGATCGTAACAGATTTCATCTCTTCCATACCTTCGACCACGATATCGATCATCTTGAAGGCGATGAAGTAAGTGATGATCGAATACATCGCCGTCTCCAAGCTGAACACGAGCAAGGCGGCGAGGATGAAGATGAATACGTTCAGGATCATGATGAACTGCCCTACTGAGAAAGGCATCCTCTTGCTTACGAGAATCGCGACGATCTCTGTGCCGTCCAGCGCACCACCGGTACGGATGACGAGACCAACACCGGTGCCGAGGATAACTGCGCCGACGATGGTCGCTAGGAACAGATCATCGGTAATCGGCTCGAAATGATGCAGATAAGAGGTACATAGCGACAATGTCACGACCCCATATAAGGTATAGATGGTAAATTTCCAACCCATCTTGCGGAAACCAAGCAGGAGGAACGGAATGTTGAAGAGGACGATGAATAGACTGAGCTTGTAATTGAATAATTCTGCGGCGATGATGGAGAGACCGATCACGCCTCCGTCGAGGATGTTGTTCGGTACGAGGAATAGTTCAAGACCAACAGCAGCGATGATCGCACCAATCGTGATAAGGAGGATGTTCTTCACTTCGATGAGAACCTTTTTCTTCGGTGAGGCAACCAATTTGCATCATCTCCTGGTTTCAGCGTTAGAGTGTATGTAGAAATGCTCTGACTTTAACATGAAATCGGAATGTGGATAACTCAGGCCTGTGGATAACCCGCCATCGCACTACGGAATGCCTGTTTCAATGCGTTTTTGGAGCCGGGCTTTTAAGTCTTCTTACGTTCTGATGTGATCCTGCGTTTTTTTGCACAACCCAAAGAAGACCTGATTTTTACAGGTCGAAATGCCGTTATGGCCAGGGATGAATCGAACCGTTAGGCCGCATGTAGAGTCGGAATGAAGCTTATGGCCAATGCTCTGAGCTTTTGCTGCATCGCATCGACGATTCCAGCGAGCGTCGGATTCGGCGCAAGCCGGATATGCTGGTAGCGACCGGAGCCGACCACATTGCCGGGTACCCGGATCACCGCTCGGCGAATCGTTTGGACTTCGCACCGCTGCAAGGTTTCCGGCATCAGCGTCTGTTTGAACCAGACCATCACGTTGTAGGCAATGGCCTTGATCCAGCTGAACAGCAGGTTGCGGAGCATGGAATGTTGGCTGTTTTGTTCCACCGCATAACCTTCTTTCAATTCATCGATGCGATTCTCGATGTTGGCGCGCTTGTTGTACGAGCGAAGCAGCATGAGCGGCTTGAGATCGGTATTGGTGACAATGGCTTGGAAGGAATAGGTCGTGAGAGCCATCGTCAATTGGCCATCGGTTGTACGCTCGGTTTCGTGGGCTTCCCGGTAGATGACACAGCGCCTGGCTTTCTCCCAGTTGGTAAGGAGAATCGGGATGTCGGCAGCAGCCCAACGATCATCCTCGTCTGCGAACGTAATGTGCTCTTCCTTTTCGTTCAGCGTCTCCCAAAAGGCGGGATGCTGCTGCAGATAAGCGATGGCCTTCTTGACGGTCGCTTTCTTCGGGAGCTTGAAGATGTACTGCCAGCC
>CALGAO010000122.1 GCA_937957685.1 uncultured Paenibacillaceae bacterium | reverse complement strand
ATCGTCCGGGCGCTGGGGTTGAAGCTGGAGCATGGACCCAGCGCATTCACGGATGTGAGTGACACGGATTGGTATAATCGTGCGATCCGCACGGCTCATGCCTACGGTCTGCTGAGCGGTTACGCAGACGGCACCTTCAGGCCGAACGAGAAAATCACGCGCGAACAGGCGATGGTCATCATCGCGAGAGCGATGGCCATTACCGGACTTGCGTCGGAGATGCCAGTGCGGTCGGCAGACGCAACGCTTGGCGCCTTCACAGATGCCGCACAGGCGTCCTCATGGGCAGCGAACAGCATCGCAGAAGCGGTGCAGGCAGGCATCGTAACAGGCAGAACTGGCCATACGTTGGCTCCGCAAGACACCATCACCAGAGCAGAAGCTGCGGCAATGATCGAACGGCTGCTGAAGAAGTCCGATCTGATCTGATGGCTATATCAAGACACAAGAATGGACGGGAAACCGGTGCGGTTTCCCGTCCAAACTTTTATCGGATATGAAAGTTTGTCCTTATGCCTGATTGAGGTATTGGCAGAAGACTGGTGTCTCTACCGAGCATGAACAGTGAGTCAGATCTGCGTGGCAGCAGGAGCTTGCGCTTCTTCGGCTTTCTTCCGTTTGTTATGGAACCAATAGAAGACACCGATCAGGATGATGCTGGCGGCGAGTATGATCAACAATATGCCGGCCTGGCTCCACATATCCTCATACAAGCCGACGGAGATGACATTGCGGTATCCGGTGACGCTGTAGCTCATCGGAAGCCACGGATGAAGCGCTTGTGCCCAACCTGGCAGCAGTTCATACGGGAAAGTACCGGCGCTGCTGACAAGCTGCAGGATCAAGAGCACCAGCGCAATGAACTGCCCCGGCCTTTCTAACCAGGTTGTCAGCATCTGAACAAGGAACATAAAGGTCAGGCTGACGATCACCGTATACAGATAGAACATCGGAGCGCTCTGCACAGCAAGCTTCAGGACGTAGATGGCGACCGTGCTGACGATCAGCGCCATGAGCACGCCCATCAATGTGTAGGACAGGAACTTGCTGATGAACAGCTTCAGTCCGCGTGCGTTCGGATCATAGGAGTGGCGAATCGGGAACGTGTTGGAGTAGATCAGAGCTCCCGCGAAAAAGGCCAGAGACAGGAAGTAAGGTGCGATGCCGCTCCCGTAATTGGACACGTGCCGCTCGTCGATCTCCTGGATGCCCACGGGCTGAGCCAGCAGGTGGATGATCTGATCGTCGCCGTGCAGGGAAGCGGTCTGCTCCGCCGCATCCGCCAGCTTGCCGCCGAGCTCCGCAGCGCCATCGGTCAGTTCGTCTGAGCCATCGCTCAACGAAGCGGCCCCGCTGGTCAGTTCGGTCAGCCCGTTATGCAGATCCCTTGTTCCTGCGGTGAGCTTGTCGAGATTGGTCTTCAGCGTCTGCGTGCCATCATTCAGTTGCTGCGAGCCTTGTGCCAACTGGTTCGCGCCATCGACAAGTTCCGGCAGCTTGCTGTTCATTTGCTGGATGCCGCTGTACAGATCTCCCTGCCCTTGCTTGAACGCCGTGAGACTCTGCTGCAACGCACCCAGGCCGGAGCTCAGTTGTCTTGCTCCTTCCAGCGCCTGGGCTTGCCCGCCGGCCAGCTGCTCGCTGGAAGCTTTCAGCTGCTGTTGGGCCTTATTCAGCTGGGCGGCGTTGTCGGCCAGCGTCTGACTCGCCTTGAGCAATGCCTGCAATGAGGCGTTGGATTGCAGGGAGGCATCGGACTTGAGCAGCTGCTCGAGCTGAGACGCGAGCTGGGCGCTGCCGTCCGCGAGCTGTCCGGTTACCGAAGCGGCGGAGGCGATGCCCTGCTTGAGCCCATCAACTCCGCTGGACAACTGCTGCATGTTCGCAGCGAGCGAGGAGGCGCCGGCCGCGGCGGAGTCCACTCCGCTGGCCAGATCGCTTGCGCCTTGCACCAGCTTGCCCGCCCCCACCTCCAGCGAATCGGCCGCGTCAGCGAGCTGGCCGACCCCTTCAGCGAGGCTGTTCGCGCCGCTGCTGAGCGCGAGCACCGCATCGGCCAGGGAACCTGCTCCGGTCTGCAGCTGCTCCGCGCCGTCCAGGAGATCCCTGGCGCCGGATGTGGCGGTGATCAGGTTGGTATGTACGGTATCGATCCCGTCGGCGATTTCCGCAGCGCCATCCTGCAGCTTGCCCGCTCCGTCGCTGGCTTCCTGCAGTCCTTCCGACACCTTGGTGAAATTCTCGACGATGATCCGCGTATAAGCCTCGGTGATGTTGGCCGAGAGTTCGCTTCTCAGCTCGCGGGTCGCATTCTGGCTGATCTGGGCGGCGATAAAGTTGGAATAGCCGTTGGCTTCGTAGATGAGCTCAGCCTGCTGGGGATTGTCGGTTCGCACCGACACCGCCCGCTCGGAGAAATCCTCAGGCACGGTGATCATGGCGTAATATTCATTGGCCGCCATCCCGCGCGCTGCTGCCTCCTGATCGACGAACTGCCAGTTGAACTCCGAATCGCGGCGAAGCTCTTCGACAAAGCTCTCGCCGATGTTCACGATCTCCCCGTCATACTCCGCTCCCCGGTCCAGATTGACCACCGCGACGGGCAGATCTTCCAGCTGTCCATAAGGGTCCCAGTTTCCCTTGATCAGGAAGCCGGAATACAGGATCGGCATGATGGCGACCGCGATAAACGTAAGAGCCAGGATGGGTTTGGAGAATTGACTGCGCATATCATGCCTGAAAACGTCGAATAGCCGGATAAACTTCATAAGCATTGCTCCTTTTCGTGCAGGGAATTCTGTTAGTAGTTTGGTCGATTATTGCCAGGATCATTACCTGGATAACGGGTAATTCTTTATTTTTTACACCGAACGTTCAACCCAATCAAGTGAAAAAAAGGAAGGGAAGCGTAAACAAACATGGGCAGGAGCAATATGCCGCCGCCGATTCGTCCTGCACCGGGACAATGGATCATTGCGCTGAAGCGCTGATCGCACCCATTCGCTCCATATTTGCAATATTGAAGATGGCGAATCTGGAATAGTATACTTCTAACTAAAGAGACAGAACGCCGGTAGCGCATATGATGGATGAAGATGCCTTAGGCGTTTCTGCATACATACCTGAAAGCGATTCTGCCAAGGAACATGGCAACGCTCGCATCAGCATGTCCCGGTAAGGAACGCCCACTGATCATGCACTTCGTCAATTCGTTTCATCTCACCTATGAAAACAAGCCTGGCTTAGAGTAATAGGAGTGTGAAACCCATGAACAGCGCAACGATGAGTGGCATTTCCTTGTTGAACTTCGACGAGACGCTGAAGAGTCAGCCCATGTTGCGGGGTTATCCGATGGAGTGGATTGATTTCTCCGATCTGCGCGGCTGCAACGGCTATTGCAGCGCTGACGCCCTGCGGATCATCCGGGAAAGGTTAGGCGCGAGAAGGTTCAGACGGGTCACCCTGATCGGCAACGGTAACTATCATTACGTCACGTATGTGCTGCTGTCCGAGATTCGGCAACCTTTCTCGCTGATCCTGTTCGATCATCATACCGATCTGGCGCAGGGCGGCGACCTTCCTTATCTCTCGTGCGGTTCCTGGGTGAGCATCGCGCTCAGGACCTTGCCGCAGCTGGACCGCGTGGTCATCATCGGAGCCCAGTTTTCTGATGACCGCAGCCATGCAAGCGTGCTCCCGTCGAAGGTGACCGTCATCTCCGAGCAGGAGGTGAGCCGTCTGTCCACCGTGCAGGTCGTGCGCGCCCTTCGCCGCGTGCTGCCTGATCAACCTGTGTATATCAGCATAGACAAGGATGTGCTGGACCGGGACCATGCGGTGACGAACTGGGATCAGGGCAGCATGACCTTGTCGCAATTGCTGGACGTGATCCGCGAGCTGATGCGGACCCGCCAACTGGCGGGGGTGGACGTGTGCGGCGAGCTGCCGCTGACTCCGATCGATTATCTGTCCGACGAGCGAGTGCGGTCCCTGAAGAAGAACGAGATCGCCAACAAGGCGATCGTCGATGCGCTGCTGGCCGGCTGACCTCGTAAGGCGGTTGAACGTTGGGGAGCGTGAGCGGCTTTTCCTTTTCAGATCCTGGAGACAGGGCGCTGCGGATTGCCTGATCGCATGAACCGGTATGGTGCTGGGGATACCTTCCGCGATCGTGGCGGGTATCCTGGTGGCGTTGGTCAGCTGATGGAGCCTGGCCTGGAGTTTACCCGCGTTGTTAGATATGGGATCATGGCGAACATAAAATCCTGTTGCAAATTGCATCATGAAATAGTTCAATAAGAAAAAGCGGTATGAATAACATCACAAAGAGGCGATCAATCTGATCACGTACAAAAGATGCACAGAGGCAAACGAAGCGGAAATATACCAGGCCTTTCAAATCGGCTTTTCCGATTATATCATCAGGATGGACCTGCCCCAGGACGTATTCTTCCGGCATTTCTTCGGACCGGAAGGGAACCGGCCCGAATATTCCGTGATCGCCATGGACGGAGACCAGCCGGTCGGACTGAACCTGGGCGGCATCAAGGTGTATGAGGGGGTCAAGACCCTGCGCTGCGGCGGGCTCTGCGTTCATCCGGATTACCGCGGGGGCGGGATCAGCCGGAAGCTGTTCGAGCTTCACAGGGACATCGCGCTGGAGCATCAGTGCCAGCAGCTGTTCCTGGAGGTGATCGTCGGCAATGACCGGGCGATCAGTTTTTATAAGAAGATGGGGTATGAGAAGGTTTACGACCTCGCATATTACTCCCATTCCCGGCCGTCGGACATTCGGACAAGCTTGCCCGGGGATGTGGTCGTGGACAGGATCGACCTGAATGTTCTGAGAAGCCTCGGCGATCGGGTCCGGGACATTCATATCAACTGGCAGAACGATTTCGATTACATCAGCCACTTCGCTGATCAGGCGCATTATGGGGCGTTCCAGGACGGCCAGCTGATCGGCGCGCTCAGCATTCACCCGAAAGGCAAGATCAGCTTCATCTGGACAGATCCCGGGCACAGGCTCAAAGGGATCGGCAAAGGGTTGATCCATCGGGCGGTGGAGGAGCTGCAGCCGCAGAAGCTGTCGATCTGCTTCCCGAATCATGCCAGCCTGCTGGGTTTCCTGAAGCGTTTGAACTTTGCGAGGGATGCCATTTCCCAGTACGAGATGTACATTACGCTTTAACAGAGACGGTCAGACACATCATGATGGATACCTTGCAGGGATCGTTCCCTGCGGGTGTCTTTTTTTGATGTCCGTCAGGTGTCCGGACAGATCCACGACATGTCTGCCGTAACCGAGGAGATGTCGGCCAGCTCGGAGGAAGTGACGGCCAGCATGGAGCAAGCGGCATCCTCCATCCGCGAGGTGTCCGGCAAGGCGGGGAACGTCGCGGCGGCGACAGAGGAGCTGCGCGCGCTTGTCGAGAACATCTCCGGCTCCGCTGAGCAACTGCGCGGCATCGTCGATGAGCTGAACAAGGCGCCAGGCTATTTCAAGATCTGGCATACGGGATACTGAGCAAGGGAGCTTGTCCTTCTACCGGACAGCTCCCTTTTTCTATGTCGGCTGTACTGTTCTGTGAATTTTAAAATTTTCTTTAAACTTATTTATTATTTCCAATAGATTTTTATAATTCAGAGATAGGGGTATTGGGCATTTTTTACATCCAATTCTACCATCTTCCTGTTCCATGATCCGATAGATGCAGGATGATCCTTCATCTTCAACTCTATGATTCCGACCGACAGGCTCGGAGTCTTCGAATCTTTCAAAGGGCTGAAAGGACAGGTGCGATACGAATGAAAGCGAGACATTCGATGTGGAAGAGAACGGTACTTTGGTTATTGGTGCTGGTGCTGCTGATCGGCCCATACGCACAGGCATTTGCAGCTCCGGCTTCTTACCGGACAGCCGCCACCATGTATATGGATGATCTGAAAGATTCCTTGCAGATCCGACTGGCCGACGACACTCAGTCGCAGGCTGCAGATGCAGAGCCCAATGAGGAGCTCATGCGGCTCCTCGCAGAGGAATACGGAGAGGAGCAGGCGCCGGGGATCTATCACATGCTGCAAAGCCTGGGTCTGCTCAATGATCGGGGAGAGCTCGTCCGCCATCCGATCCATCTGAATGGCAAGGACTACAGCCTGGAGGAGATCAGGCGGATGCTGGAGGACGAGTCGACGGATCTGAACCAGGTGGCAGAGGTGGACGGTCAGCCCATCACCCTGGGAGATCTGAAGAAGCTGATCGAGATCGAAGATCGGCTCGCCGAACTGGAAGGATATCTTCATCCGGGTCAGGTGACGATTACACCGGAGCATCTTGACAGCTTCGAATCCCTTGTGACCCAGGCTACCCGGGAGGGATTGAGGTTTGTCAGCGAGGATGGCGAGCCTTACGGAACGGAAGGGGGAACGGACGCAAGCGCACAGACGGCTGTCATGGCCGCAGCCCCCGGTGAATCGTTCGGCGTGGGAGCCCAGGCCGTCACCTCGGACAATTCCGCTGCCAATCCCTCGGGTGACTATAATGATGTTTATTATCTGACGCTCGATCATATCTATTTTTATGACGACAACTATTATTATCGGCCCAGAACCTCAACGGATGGAGTCCTGCGAATCCATACCCAATTTTTCTTGCTCCTCCAATTGAACAAAAAGCGGGATGTTCCCGTATCGTTTACTTTGGAAGCGATCGACGGATCGTTGGGCGGGTTGAAAAATGTTACCGTCTACAAAGATGGCAAGTTTGTGAAGTTGCCCCAAACCTTCACCATACCTCCTGGATATACGGCAATCAGACTGGATTTTGAAGCATGGCTGGAACATACGCCGGAGCAACCTTTGCCGCAATTGTCTTATCTCCCGCAATTCTGGGAGCCGGAGATTTACAGGGAGCTGGTATGGGGCTATGCGGCGAGAGGGGATTATCTCCATTTCACCAATCTGAAAAATCTTGATTACATCGAGATACCGCCAGATCGTACAAGAGGATATCGTATTATAGACTTTGCCTATCATCAGTCCATGTGGTATGAGTATTTCTCACATACTTATCATGGCGGAGCGTATATGGCGGTCGTGCCCTATCTTGGCATGGGGATAGAACGATTCTGGTCCGGTAAGCAATTCAAGAAAAATATGCAGGATGCCGGCATCGATCCCTCGCATGATCCGCAAATCTTGAAGGTGGAGGCGCGAGAGGGCATCTATACGACCGGTCAGATCATCCCGATCCGCGTTACCTATTCCAATGCGGTGATCAACACGATGCCCTATGCCAAACTGAATCCCCATTTGCTACTGGCCAATGGCGACAAGGCTTATCCGGAGGTTTGGAGGCAAACACCAGTGCTTCCGGCGGATATCTCCTTCGTCATGGGGTACCAGGTGATCGTAAAGCCAGGCATGAAGCCGGAGGATCTGAAGGTGGTGAAAGCCACCGGCCTGGGGAATCCGGAGTATTATTACTATGGCAGGGATGTTACCTACGATAAACTCGATCGTGCATTGGGTGACAAGTCGTATCCGGATGCGTACTGGAACCAGGATTTCTCCAATCATCCGAATATCGTGATCACCCAGGCGCTTCCCGACGCGTTCCAATCGATCGAGACAGACCGCACCACCTACAAGCTCGGGCAGACGGCGACCGTGACGGTCCGCCTGAACAATGACAATGGCGAGGCTGGCTGGCTGATCAATGGCTTCCCGACTCCGGAAGAGCTGCGGAGCAGACTGATCGTGTCGATCGGCGATCTGCGAAACGGGATTATCGAGATGGACTGGAAAAGGGACGAGCAGGGTAATCCGGTCTCACCGGCTGCGCTGGAAGGCAAGTTTGTGGTCACCGAAGACATTTATAATCTGATGACGCCGTCCAACCGGGCAGGCGGTTACCTGCGCGCGAAGATCTACTACAATCGGACCGGCAACGGCACGAATCTGGCTGACTTCGCCCTGTTCCGGGATGATTTCGCCTATTTCAGGATTGCTCCGATCCGGCTCATCTATCCGGAGCATCTGACGATCAGGTATCCGAGCCGCTGGCCGTCCGGAGAACCGTATGTGGTCTCGCTTACCGATCAGGTCATGACGAAGCTGGATTATGTGACCCCGGATCCGGACTATTATACCTTCACGGACCCGGACCAATTCGAGTGGCGGAGCAATGATGAATCCATCGCCTTGATCACGGCGGACGGCACGATCATCCCCCAACAGCCCGGGATCGTCACCTTCTCGCTGATCGCGAAGAATGGCGGCAAGCTGGATCCGCCAACGGCGGTCACGACGCGGGAGATTGAAATCTATGGCGGCGGATCGGCCACGCTGATCGTGCCCGACTACACGAGGGATGTGGCCGTCCAGATCAAGAAAGACGCCATGATCCTCTGGTCCACGAACGTGATGCACAAGTACAAGGAGTTGGCCGAGCCCGGCACGACTCCGAAGGATGCCATCTTCACCATAGAGCTGTACGAGGGATATCTGGATTATGCGGAGATGGAATCCGCAACCCCTGTCGCCAGCTGGACTGCCGTCAATGCGACGGGCTTCAGGATTCCGGCATCCTATCTGCAGAAGATCTCCGTCGGACAGACGCCGAGCTACTCAGTCAGGATCCGCACGGCCAATCCGGAGCGGCCCGAGACCTACCTGACCGCCGCGGCTTACATCCTGGTGAAGTCCGAACCGGTTGTCGTGGCGCTTGACAAATCCGTCGGCCAGCAGCTGACCTATGATACCACAAGCCTGCCCATCCGCTGGTCGATCAGGAATTTCGACCTTCTGAATGGCGAGTTTGAACTGAAGATCACGCGCAACGGAGTTCCGCTGCCAGACAGCGTCACCTATGACAAGGAGACGAAGACATTCAGCCGTCCAGGGGCGACGGCGAGCGGCGGCGAACTGACGCTGAACCTCAGTCCCGATCCGAACGGAGGCAGGCTCAAGGATGTCTATGCGATCACGATCGCGGCATCGAACGATCCGGAAGCCGACTGGTCCTATGATTCGTGGTACCTGACTGTCTACCGCACGGACGTTCTGGCGATCCAGATCAACGGGGAATCGGTGACGGAACATACCATGAGCAACGTCGACCGGATCCGGAGCATGAACAGCGAAGAAATCCTGGATCTCCATCGCCATATCAGCCTGTACGACAAGATGAACATCAATTACGACGAACTGGCGGACATGGGAGAGCTGATGGACCAGTTCCTCTGGACCTCCAGCGATCAGCAGGTCGCCAGCATCCTGATGGCCCAGAACGGCATCATCGCGGATATCGACGATTTCGGCTATGCTTCGTATCAGCCGCGGCAGAGCTTCATCCTGTCCGGCGATGAAAGCGGCCACACCGTCATCACGGCCACCCATGCAAGGACCGGACTGAAGGCGGAGCTGGACCTGACTGTCGAGACGCTGCGGGACAAGCTGTACCTGTTCCAGTTCTATCCCAAGACGGAAACCACGTTCACGTACAGGGACGGTCTTGGCAATGAGAAAACCTTCACGAGCAACAAGGACGGACAGTTCGCCCTGTTCGAGGAAAACGGCATCAGGAGCGACGTCTATGTCACCTCGAAGTTTAACGGCACGACCTATACGGGGGTGTTGGATTACCGTTTCCTGAAGACCAAGGAGCAGTCTCCGTCCACCATGGAGCTGTACCCGGTCAATATCCTGCAATTGCGCCAACTGGCGAAGGTGGAGGCCTTCTTCAAGACGGCGGACAACAAGCCGTATACGGGCAAGGTGACTTACAAGGGCGCGGTCATCAAGAACGGGAACTATTGCGAGCCTTCGGAGATCGGCGGAGCGGGCGTGACGGTGCAGCTGGGCCCGGATGGCAAGCTGGAGATTCTCTTCGACACGACGACCTTCTACTCCATCCAGGCAGGGGAGCCGAATGCAGCCACCCTGTCGGCCAAGGATCAGGTTGAATTCGTGATCGAGGTGCAGTTCGAGCAAGACCTGTACTATCCTGTCCTCCTGACCTATGACGGCAATCTGAGCGAAGCGGACCGGGTGATCCTCGCCGACAAGATCGTCATCCTGGAATCCAATACGTTCGGACAGAAAGCGCCGTTTATGGTGAATCAGATCGTCCTGAATCCGGAGACGGGGGACAAGATCCCGATCCATCAATATACCGGCAAGTTCGGTCCCAACAATCAATACCCATCCATCACGTTGATCACGGAGTTCATGTGGTGGGGGGAAGCCGTTGATGAAGAGCAAGCCTACGCGGTATTGCAATCGTCCTTCGGCCTGAAGCCGGAGGGCGGGTCCTATCAGACGTTCAGGTACGCGTTCTCCAACGAAACGATCACCCGACATGTCCAGATCCTGAATGCCGATACCATCTGGCTGGGCAAGGCCCAGTCCGGAGCTGTGCATTTCAAGTTGTACAAGGAGCAAGGTGTGCTCAGGAAGAGCTTCACCTCCCGGGCGACGCTGGTCAACATGATCGGCGTGGAGGAGATCGACGTCTCCAAGCTGAAGGAGATGCTGAACCGGTGGAAGCAGATGCTGCGCGGAGCCAGACCGGGCGTTCAGAATCCCCGGAACGATGACAAGATCGAGGATGTGCTGCAGCATCTTAACGGATTCTACCTGTATGTGCCCGATATGTTCATGGAAGTGTACCCTACCGATGACCCGCTGGTCTACCGGACGTTGGTCCAGACTCCCGGCTCCGGTACCTTGGCGAGCACCAACGGAGGATCCGTGGAGTTTATGATGCTGCGATCACACAGCATCGCTCCTGGACTGTCGGACTCGAAGAAAATCCTGGGCGGTTCGTATCTGGACGAACAGTTGGAAACGCTGACCAAAAACCGGTTGATGAAAAGCTACCGCGACAAGGATACCTCCTTTGAGCTGAACGGTTATTTGCTGGGCGAGATCCGCTATAATCCGGATACTGATACGTGGGAGCATGTGGTGATCGGCGGCGGCTTCGATGCCGGTCTCGGCGTGAAGTTCTACAAGAACTTCAACGTGATGTTAGGCCCGATCCCGGTTACGTTCACATTGGCTGCCGGCGGCGCGGCGGAAGTCGAATTCAGGGCCTCCATCCTGTATGGTGAAATCAAGGATTATCCGTGGGAAGATCCGAGCCAGAGCCGCGTGAATGATTATCTGACGTCGCTGCGCGTCATCGCATATGTGGAAGCCTTCGGCGGAGTCGGCTTTGACTACAGCGTGGTGGCCGCCAAGATCGGGGTCTTCGGACGGCTCGCCATCGAGAATACAAGCACCTGGCTGAACCGGGAATATCTGAAGGACAGCGAAGAACACAGGAAGTATGGCAACAAGCTGACCCTGGAAGGCGTGGTCGGGGTCAGGGCGGTGCTCAAGTTCCTGTTCTTCAACGCCACGTACGACTTCGCTTCTTACAGCTACGATCATTCCTGGCTGTTCAACCACTGGGAAGAGATCTATGACTACTGGAACAAATATGGCAACACGCCGCTTACAGCCGCGAATCTGGATGTGGCGATCGCGGCTTATCGCCAGCATATCGGGGAAGAGGAGACCTATGTCTTCGAGTCCCACTCGCAGACGGTCGAGAGCAGGGACTATCTGGATCGTTACGAGCGCAGCTGGAATTCGGGCACGCCCCTGCTCTTCGGCCGGATGTCGGCATCGGAGGGGGCGCCGAGGATCCTGCAGTCCAATGCCTATCCGTACTCGAACCCGCAGCTGGCTGAGGACGGTTCCCTGATGGTCTACATGTCCGACGGCAACAGCACCGATGTGGAAGACACGGTGGCGTCCTGGGCCGTGTACGATGGCAATGGCTACACGGATCGCGGGCCGATCTCGACAGATCCGGAGCTTGCCGGATATGGCGATTCCGGACTCAAGGTGGCGGGAGAGGGCGACCGGATCGCCGCAGTCTGGATCAGACAGATGCAATCGTTCGATATGGAAGCCGGTGAAGAGATCACCAATGAGGATATGATCCTCGTCAGCAACTCGGTGGAAGTGATGGCTTCGATCTATGACGGAGCATCCTGGACGACCTATCGGCTGACCCGCAACGGCACGCCCGATCTGGCTCCGGTCGTCTCGGTGGCGGGCGACAAGGTCTACGTGGCTTACCGCAATGTCCAGGCGATGAATCCGGACAATCCGCTGGACTTCTCCGCCTATGACACGATCTGGCTCACCGTCTACGACATGGCGACCGGAACGTGGAGCGAAGCCAGGATGATCTACAACGGCACGAACGGCACCGTGGTGGGCCTGTCCATCGCCAGCCTGAGCGACGGGACGACGGCGGTCGTATACAACGTGAACCAGGGAGAGGCCTATTCCGCTCTGGCGGCGGACGAGCTGGCCGGTTCGGATCATCAGATCGTCTACACGGTGCTGGATCCGGACGGCAACGTCCTGAAAAATCTGCAGCTCACGAACGACGAGGAGGCGGCTGACAATCCCCAGGTGACGAGCGTCAGATTCCCGGATCAGGTGGAACGCTTCGTGATCGCATGGCATGCGGTGAAACGCCATGATTCGGGGAACCTGCAGCACAATATCCGGTTCGCGGCGGTGAATCCGGACGGCGAACCTTACCCGCACTTCGTGAACAGCCTGGAGCTCGTGGAACTGTACAACGACGTGAGATTCAACCCGATGTTCACCTTCGTCCGGCTGCCGGGTGCCCACAGGGATCTGCAGCATCTGGCCCTTCTGTGGAAGCAGGCGGAGGCGGAGATCACCGAGGAGGCGATCATCACCCGGGATACCATCAAGGCTGTGCAGTTCCGCACAGGAGATGGCGGGATCTATCTGTCCGGTGCGATCGACGTGGCGACCATGCCCGATTACACCGAGGTTGACACGATCACGGCGGTGCTGAGCGATCACGAGGAGCTGAGGATTGAGGCGGTGCTGCTGGGCACCACCTACACAGGGGATCTGGTGCAGGTGGGCAGCATCACGCCTCAGGCTGCGGAAGACGAGATTCCGGTCTACATCTCGCATACGGTCAGCGATATGTATACGGTCAGCAGCACCTTCAGGAACAAGTTCAACGTGGACCTGGTTACGCTGAATCCGCGGGAGATCTTCCCCGGCTTCGACCTGCCCGTCCAGTTCTCCCTGGTGAATCAGGGGATCAGCCCGATCCGGCAGGTGGAGATCATCGTGGATGGCCAGATGACGACCTTCCACAACGTCGACCTGATGCCGAACATGAGCCAGGTGTTCACGGTGTATTATGAGGTGCCGGAGAACATCAGGGATATGGATTATGAAGTCTGGGTGGTCTATGAGGATGGTGATGTGCTGAACGCGGACGGCCAGCTTCGCATCGACATTCCGGATCTCGGGATCGCGACCATCCGCATGAAGGAGGAAGGCGGCAAACGGCTGCTGTCCGTGCCGATCTACAACCTGAACGCCACGACGATGACCGGCAAGGGCAGAACCGTCAAGCTGGCGCTGTATCGGGATATCACTTACTCCGATGAGCAAAGGATCGGCGATGTGGTCGTGGTCAGCGACGATCAGGATCTGGCGCTGATCGATCAGGCCGGATTCCTTGTCGATGTGACCGTCGATGTGAAGGAGTACCTGGCGACGCTGAACATGAGCGAGATCCCGGATGAGGGCATCATGCTCTATGCCAGGGTGTGGGCGGAAGATGCGAACGGCGACGTGATCAACGAGTTCGAGGACCACAACAATACAGCGCAGGTGATGATCGAGAACCTGGCAAGAAAATATCAGCGTCAAGACGTCATGCTGACTCTTGATCAATGGAATCACGAGTCGGTGACGGTCGTGGAGCTGACGATGCAGAATATGAACATGGCGCCGATCACCTCCGGCAATGTGCTGCTGCAGCTGATGGATCAGCAGGGCCATGTGATCGAGAGCAGGTATCTGGCGACCAGCGCGGATGAGCTTCTGTCGTTTGATTCGGAAGAAATCATCCGGAGGACGGTAGCCTTCGGCAACAAGGGCGATTCCGTGCAAGCCACGTTCTTCATCGAACGTGCCGATGCATGGGATGCCAGCCTGAGCGCCTTGTCCCTTGAAGGCATCCAGGTCGACTTTGATCCGGCTCAGAAATATTATGCGCTTGAGTCCAGGGATCTTCGCGCCGTTCGTCTGACAGCAGCAGCTTCGAACAGCAAGGCGACGCTTACGCTGCTGGATGGGGACAGCCAGGTGATCCTGACCAATCAGGGATATGTGTCCGTTGAGCTGCCGCTTGCTCTCTCCACGACCGGAGCGGTCCATGAGTTCAAGATCCTCGTGGAGCCGGAGAGCGAGGCGGCCGAAGCGGCGATCTACAGCCTGACGATCATCAATACGCAAACCGCTGCGCCGAAACTGCAGCTGTTCGCGAGAGGGCCATCGAATGAAGACGGCGACTTCGTCGATACGGTGGATGTGGTGGCGCCGCGATATGATGTGGATTGGTTCCAGATCGAGAAACTGAAGTACAAGGTCAATGGCGGCGAATGGCAGGAGGTGCCGTATGACGGCAAGTCGGAGGTTGTCCTCGAAACCTTCACCGAGCTTGGCACTTATGCCGTGACGGCGAAGGTAACGCTCGCTTCCGGACTCGAGTACGAGCTGGAATCGCTTCGCCTCTCCATCGTCACGAGCGATCTGGATGTGCAGGCTTCCAGGGTATCCGCGGATCGATCCAGCCTGACGGCTGACGGACAGGAGGTCCTGACCATCACGGTCAGGCTGATGGACAGCTATGATCATGCGCTGACCGGACACAAGGTCCAGCTGCTGGCGAACAGCGACAGTCCGGTGATCGAAGCGCTGGCTGATGGCATCACGGATGATCAGGGCGAAGCGGTGTTCCTGGTCAGAAGCACCAGGGCGGAGACCGTTCAGTTCACGGCCAAGGATGTGACCAGCGGGATCTCCCTGGCTCCGGTGCGGATCGAGTTCCTGCCTGGCGCCCTGAACAAGGCCAGGTCCACGGTGGATGTGTCTTCGAGCGTCGTATCGGTGGAGGACCTGGGGACCTATGTCACCGTCATCTTGCGGGACGAGTTTGACAACGGGATCGCAGGCAAGCAGGTGAAGCTGGCGGCTGACAGCGCCACGGCTTCGATCATCCCGTCGGTCCTCACCACGGATCGCTCGGGCAAGGCGACGTTCCGGGTCACGAACTACAAGGCGGAGATCGTCACGTTGACCGCTGTCGAACTGGAGAGCGAGACGGAGCTGGATCCGGTGCAGATCACCTTTGTTCCCGGCACTCCTGCCGCAGGGATGTCCGACATCACCTTGTCGAAGACGATCGTCAAGGCGGATGGCGCAGATTCGGCAGAGGTGATGGTGAGGGTACGTGACATGCACCTCAACGCGGTGCCCGGGGTAGCCGTGCAGCTGACTGCCAACCCTTCCGTTGCCATCATCGATGCGGTGGATGGCGGCATCACGAATGCGCAAGGTGAAGCTTATTTCACCCTGACCAGCACGCATTCCGAGACGGTCACCTTGACCGCATCGTTCCAGGGCATGAGCCTGAGGCCTGTATTGGTGGTGTTCCACGACGGAGCGGCTGATCCGGCTTATTCCCGTGCCGAGGCATGGGAGACGACGGTCACAGCCGACGGAACGGCCTATACGACCATTACCGTCACCTTGCGCGATCGCTATGGCAAGTATGCAACGAACCGTCAGGTGGAGCTGATCCCGGACAGTCAGACGACGGTCATCGAGCCTCTCGATGGCGGCGTCACCAATTCGTCAGGTCGTGCTGTCTTCAAGGTCAGCAACGTGAAAGCGGAGACGGTGGCATACGTCGCGCGGGATGTGGCGAGCGGCCATGAACTGTCGCCGGTTCGGATCACCTTCGTGCCCGGCCAGCCGGATGGCGGCAGATCCGATGTGGCCGTGCAGCCATCCACGGTGATCGCGGACGGCAGCGATGAAGCGAACATCACTGTCACGGTTCGCGATGCCCATGACAATCTTGTCAGCGGCCGCCAGGTGATCCTGCGAGAGGATCGCGGCTCCCGTACGGGACTGAGGTTGGAGGCCGTCACCGACAGCAAGGGCGAGGCCAGCTTCCGGGTCACGAACCGGGATGTGGAGACGGTCACGTATCTGGTGGAAGATGGGGTGACCGGCGAACGGATCGGTTCTGTCGCAGTCGATTATGTGGCCGGCCAGACGAACAGCGTCAGCTCATATGTCGAGCGTTCCGCTGAAGAGGCGGTCGCCGACGGCACGGATACCGTGACGATCACGGTCCATCTGCGAGACAGCGGCGATCATCCGATCCAGGGCCACAAGGTCAACCTGCAGGCGGACAGCGACACCGCGATCATCACGAATTTGCAGGATACGACGGATGCGCTGGGTCAAGCGATCTTCACCGTCGCGAACACAGCCGTGGAATCCGTCGTGCTCACGGCCGAGGATGAGGATGACGGGGTGGCGCTGCTTCCGGTCGTGGTGAGCTTCGTGGCCGGAGAACCGAACTTCTGGACATCCAGCGTCACCGCATCACCTGCGGAGGTGCCTGCGAACTATACGGATGTCGCGGTGATCACGGTCACGCTGCGCGATGCCAACCTGCATCCTGTCAGCGGCCGTCGGATCATCGTGGAAGCGGATCGCACGGGGAGCGAGATTGAAGCGGTAAGCGGCGGCGTTACGGACGCTGAAGGCGTGGCGACGTTCCGCGTGATCAGCTGGATGGCCGGAGAGTACAACTTCAGGCTGAGTGTCCAGGGCGGCATCCTGCTTCCTGACGTGAAGGTCACCTTCACAGCGGGTGATCTTGATACCGGTCGCTCGTTTGTGCGGGCTGAGCCCTCTGAAGTGGTGGCGGACGGGAACGATGCGGCGCGCATCATGGTCACGCTGTATGACACCTACGATCAACCGCTCAGAGACCGCCAGATCGACATCGAGATAGATGCCGAACAGATGGATCATGTGAAACTCGAGAAGTACAATGACGGATTCACGAATATCCATGGCATCGCCTTCTTCTACCTGTCCAGCGATGTCCTGCAGACGGTGACGATCACCGCCATCGACAAGGAGACCAATACGCCTCTCGCTGAGTCGGCCGTGGTGCGCTTCGTTCCGGGTGAGCCGGACGCATCGACCTCGGAGGTGCAGGTGACCAGTCCGCAAGTAACCGCCAATGGATCAGACGTGTCGATGATCCGGGTGATCCTGAGGGATGCCAGCGGTTATGCGATCAGCGGTCATCAGGTGCAGCTTGCGGCAGAGGACGGGCGCTCCGTGATCACGCCTGTGGCGGGCGGAGTCACCGACGCCGAGGGAGTGGCCATCTTCCGGGTCAGCCATCATGTGCCGGAAGTTGTGGAATATACGGCACAGGATGAGGCGGGCAAGATCAGCCTGAAGGCCCAGGTCAGCTTCGTGGCTGGCGCGCTGGATCCGAATGCCTCGAGCGTGGACATCTCCCATACGGAGGTAACGGCCAATGGACATGACGAGACGACCGTGACCGTCACCCTGCGCGATGCGAACGGTCATGCGTTGAGCGGCAGGAGGGTGGTGCTGCGCGCAGACAGCGCCAATGTGATGATCCAGGCCGAGGGAGACGGGGTGACGGGTCCCGATGGCAGGGCGGTCTTCACCGTCAGCAATGCGGTCATCGAGACTGTTGTCCTGACGGCTCAGGACGAGCCCAGCGGAATCACGCTTCCGACGTCTGTTCAGGTGGTGTTCGCGACGCCTCCGGTGGATGGAACCCAATCCACGGTGGCCATCGAGGGAGCCAAGGATGTCGTGCTGGCGGACGGTGTGGACGAGACGACGATCGTGGTGACCCTTCGCAACCATGACGGACAACCGCTCAGCGGCCGCAGGGTCCAGCTGATCGCGGACAGCGACGAGGCCATCATCACTCCGGTGAATGGCGGTCTGACGAACAGTGACGGAGAGGCGCGGTTCAGGGTGTCGAACCTGCAGGTGGAAACGGTGCGCTATGTCGCGGAGGATGCGGGCAGCAAGGTAACCGTATCGACGTCTGTGCAGGTGCAGTTTGTGCCCGGCGAGATGGATGAGGAGACATCGAGCATCTTGATCTCTCCTGTCGAGGTGCTGGCGGACGGTTACAGCGAAGCGACGGTTACGGTGATCCTGAGGGATGCTCAGGGCCATGTGCTGGCCGGCCGTGAAGTGGCTCTTGCGGCCGACAGCGCCCATGCGTCGGTGCAAGAGGTGCAGAAGATCACCGATGCCGACGGCAAGGCCATCTTCACCGTATCCGGACAGGTGGCCGAGACGGTCCTGCTGACAGCGCAAGATATTCAGAGCGGCAAGGCTCTGGAACCCAAACCGGTGCGCTTCGTCGATTATCTGGTAGACGCCTGGAGTTCGAACGTTACTGTCCAGAACGCCAATGTGGTGGCGCGCGCCGGTTATGCGAATATAACGGTCACCTTGAGATATACCAACGGTCAACCGGCAAGCGGCCGCACGGTCGAGCTGCTGACCGACAGCGCCGATGCGTACATCCCTTATCCGACTCTCGTTACCGACGAGAATGGTCAGGCGACCTTCCAGGCCCAGAACTGGAAGGTGGGTGTGGTCACCTATCAAGTCCGGGATGTGCTTAGCGAGACCATCGTTGCGTACCCCGTCCAGGTGAACTATATCACCAATATCCCATTCCGGAATTCGTCGAATGTGACCGTCTCCAGGTATGAGGCCAAGGCCAACGGGTTGGATGAGATCATCGTCACGGTCACCCTGAGGGATATTGTGGATAACCCGATCAGCGGAGAGAAGATTTACTTCTTCACCACCAACAACAAGGTCACCATCGAATCGGTGAATGACGGATATACCAATGCTGACGGCGAGGCGATCTTCAAGCTGAAGAGCAGATACCCGGACTCGATGACGTTCCTTGTATCCTATTTCGGCTTCCAGGCCAGCTTCGACTTCCCGACTGAAACCGTGGAGTTCGTGCCGGATATCAATCCGGACAGGTCGGCGGTCCTCGTCACCAAGGAGCAGGTGGCTGCGGACGGCACGGAGCAGACGGAGATCGTGGTCATCCTGCGGGACACCCTGGGTGTGGGGCAGTCAGGATACCGGGTCACGCTGGACACCGATGGCGAGAACGTCAATATCACGGAGGTAGACAACGGTATCACCAACGTCTACGGTGAAACCAGATTTATCGTCAGCAACACGGAGATCGAAACGGTTGAGTTCACTCCCCGGGAGGAAGTGACCGGCGTCACGCTGGAGACCGTCGCGGTGAGATTCGTCGCCGGGGATGTGGATGCTGGCAGGTCCAGCGTCGTGGCATCGAAGACGGAGGTCGTCGCCAACGGCGTCGACCAGGCGGAAATCGAGGTCACGCTCAGGGATGCGCAGGATCATCTGCTCAGCGGGCGGAGCGTCTCGATCACGCCGAACGGCGGCAGCTCGACCATCGCCCCTGCGACCGCGGAGATCACGGATGAGAACGGCAAGGTGGTCTTCATCGTGACCAATACCGTCGCCGAGACCGTCGAGTACACGATCAAGGATGATGACAGCGGAACGGAGCTGGACAAGGTCAGCATCACCTTCGAAGAGCGGGTGGTGGACACCGTCCGGTCGAATGTCGTCGTCGCTCCCGAAGAGGTTCTGGCCAACGGTCAGGATGCGGCCACGATTACCGTTACGCTGGTCGACCAGAGCGGCGTGGCGATGAGCGGCCGCGCGGTCAGGCTCGAAGCGGATGACGGCGAGACCGTCACGGTCGTCGCGGAAGATGTGACAGATGCGAATGGTCAGGTCACATTTACCGTCAGCAGCAAGAAGCTGGGCACCGTCACGTACACTCCGAAGGACGTGGCAAGCGGTACGGCCCTGCGCAGCGTGACGGTCGATTATGTGACCGGTGTGGTGAGCAAGCCGCATTCCGGCATCGAAGCGGACGCCACCGAGGTGCTGGCGGATGGCCAGACCGCGGCGACGATCGTAGTCACGCTCCGGGATGCGGCCGAGCATCCGATCAGTGGCCGCACCGTGCAGCTGAATGCGGATGGCGGAAGCTCGGTCATCGAACCCGTAACCACGAAGACGGATGCATCGGGTGTGGCTCGCTTCACCGTAACCAACGAGGCGGTCGAAACGGTCAGCTACACTGCCGTGATCGAGTCCAGCGACGTCGAGCTTGGTCCGATCGTGATCGAATTTGTGCCGGGCGAACTGGATCCGGTGGCTTCGAAGGTGGATGTATCAAGCCCGCAGGTTACCGCCAATGGCAAGGATGTGTCGATCATCTCCGTGTTCCTGAGCGATTCCTGGGGGCACGGGCTGGGCGGACATGACCTGTGGATCTGGACCGACAGCGTGAGCACGGTCATCGATGCGGTATACAAGACGACGGACAGCACGGGCAAGGCGAGCTTCCACGTCAGCAACGGAGCAGTCGAGACGGTCACATACGTCGTCTACGACAGCACGAGCGATTGGCAATTCCCGCCGGTTATCGTCAGCTTCGTGGAGGGGGCACTGGATGTCGGGCATTCCGATGTGACCGCTTCGGAGTCACAGGTGCCGGCGAATGGCCGGGATTCCGCGATCATCACGGTCATCCTGAGGGACGAATCGGATCATCCGCTGCCCGGCCGTCAGGTGCTGCTCCACTCCAGCAGCGGAACGTCCGTAGTCGAGGCGGTATACGGAGATGTGACGGACGCCTCCGGCACGGTTCAGTTCAAGGTGTCCGATGTGCGAGCCGGGCTGGTGACGTTCACGGCAGAGGATCAGGCGAGCGGTCAGATCATCGACACCGTGCAGGTGGACTTCGTGCTCGTCCTTCCGGATGACACCACTTCGTGGGCACAGGCGACACCAGCCCAGGTGCTGGCGAGCGGAGAGCATGAAGCGATCATCACGGTGGTGCTCAAGGATGCGGAGAACTATCCGCTGGTCGGCCGCAAGGTGCTGCTCACACCGGCGGACGGACATTCTGCCGTCACGGCGGTGAATGATGTCACCGATCAGTCCGGCAAGGCCACCTTCTCCGTGAAGAACACGCATGTGGAGACGGTGACCTATACCGCGACGGATGAGGCGAGCGGGAAATCACTGCCACCGGTTCAGGTGCAATTTGTCGCCGGACAGGTGGATCCAGGCAAGTCTGATGTGGCGGTCTCCAGATCGGAGGTTAAGGCGGACGGTCAGTCAACGGCCAAGATCACGGTCACGCTGAAGGATGCGTATGAGCATCCGCTGCCGGGCCGCCTGGTGCTCGTCAGCGCGGACAGCGACCACACGGTGATCGAGGCTGTGTATGGGGGCATCACGGATGAGCAGGGCGTGGCCGAGTTCCGCGTGTCCAATGCCGAGGCGGAAACGGTGAGCTACACCGTGGCAGCGGAGGGGGTAACCTTGAAGACGATTCAGGTAACCTTCGTCCATGAGCCGGAACCGCAGCCTGAGCCGGACCCGAATCCTGATCCGAATCCGAACCCCAATCCGGACCCTGGGCCTTCACCGCAGCCAGGACCTTCACCGCAACCGGGGCCTGATACTCCTTCCTCGCCGGCTGAGCCGGAGGAGTCGGACACGGATCCTGATGGGGAAGCGTCCGATGAGCAGGAGGAAGACCAGGAGGAACGTCCGGCCGGCATCCTCAGGAGCGATCTGATCGACCTGGAGGAATGGCTGAACTCCCTGGCAGAGAAGCTGAAGGCAGCGGAGAAGCTGGGTGAGATTCCATCGTATGCCGACATCCGGGAAGGCTACTGGGCACAGAAGCCGATCGCCCTGATGACCATGCTGCAGGTCGTGAACGGAGTGGGCGATGGCCGATTCGAGCCGGATCGCTCCATCACAAGGGCGGAATTCGCCGCGATGCTGACCAGGCTGTTCGGCTTCAAGGAAACTTCGGCTGATCCGGTCCCATTCGCCGATGTCGCCCATGACCACTGGGCCAAGGATGCGATTGACACGCTGTCGCGTCTGGGCATCATCCATGGCTATCCGGATGGCACCTTCCGGCCGGATGCTCCGATCACCCGGGAAGAGATCGTCGTCATGATCCTCCGGATCCTGGAGGCGGCCGGGTTGCCGCAATCGGCGGACCGGAGCTTCAGCGATCTGGAGCAAGCTGGAGACTACGCTCGCGAGTCCGTCGAGACAGCGGCCCGGGCCGGCATCGTAAGCGGCTACCTGGACGGCACCTTCCGCCCGAAGGGCCACGCCTCACGCGCGGAAACGGTGATGATGCTGATGAATGTGCTCAAGTTGATTCCCGAGGTGCGGGAACTGATCGAAACTTATCTGTAACGGCATGGACTGCCCGGTGTCATGAAGATGACCCGGGCAGTTTGCTTTTATGCACTCGCCCGTCATCTGAAGCCAGCCTGAAACGCGGATGGAGATCTTTCGTATAGGAAACGAATACCGTGGTTTCCCGGCGGCTCGCCGAGGAATTGGCCTGGTTATATGCAGATTACCATGAAGGAGGATGATGGGAGTGGGTATCGGTAGCACGTTCATCCTGTTCAGTCCCCTCCTGGGGATGATCATCTGGCTTGCCTTTCTGGCCCTGGGGCTGTTTGTTGCATATCTGATCATCCGAACGGCGATCAATCATTCGAGGCTGAATCAGCATATGGAGGAGCTCAGGTTCGAGCTGAGCCAGATCAGTCACCAGGTGCGGGAGCTGAGGGATATGATCGACAGGAACAAATGGCAGTCGTGAATGACAAGTGCCCGGTCTCGTACCGGGGGACATGCGGGAGATGGGGTAAGCCCCTCTTTTTTGGCCTGTCCCATAAACATAAAGGAATAAATGACAGTATGTCGAATAGATGACTGACTGAATCCTTGAGATAAGGCATGCTCAAGCCTGTCAGCATGTGGAAGCGGGGGGATACGGATTGGACAACAGACGCATGGCTCTGGTCGTGATGATCCTTGTCGCGCTCGCCTTGCTCGCGGGTTGCGGGGAACGCACTGTGCGTTCGGTCGACCACGCCCATCGCGGTCTGATCGATCTGCAGCATGTGGACCTGTCGAGATCAACGGTCACCCTGAACGGGGAATGGGAATTTTACTGGCAGCAGCTGCTGGCGCCTTCGTCAGATGGTGATCGCGGCTGGCATGCGGAACCTACCCACCATATCTACCTGCCTCATTCCTGGAACGGATACCTGTGGGAGGGCGAGAAGCTGCCGGGGCAAGGCTACGCCACGTTCCGACTCCGCCTCCTCCTGAATGAATCGTATGTCGGGCAGACCATGGCCCTGAGGCTGCCGACGATCTTCCATTCCTACCAGCTGTGGGTCGACGGGGTTCCGCTTATCCGGGTCGGTCAGGTCGGCACAGACCGGCACAGCACCGTTCCGAGCCTGGCCACCGAGCGCGTCTACTTCCAGCCGCAGGATACCGAGGTGGAGCTGGTGCTGCAGGTGGCCAACTTCCATCACATGCGGGGCGGCATCACCAAGCCGATCGAACTCGGGACGAGCCAGGTGATCACCAACAGGACGATCCTGAAGACCGCCTATGAGATCTCCGTCACCGCCAGCCTGTTCATTCTCGGCGCGTACAATATCCTGCTCTACCTCCATCGCCGCAAGGATGACACGCCGCTCTACTTCGGGCTGTTCACGATCATGTGGGGCACGCGCTCCTTGCTGGTCGGCGAGGTGCTGCTGACGCGGATGTTCCCGTCCATGCCCTGGGGGATACAGATCAAGATCGAATACCTGATCCTGTATGTGGGCATTCATGTATTCACGCTGTACTTCAATCGCCTGTTCCAGAACGCGGCGCCTCGCCCGCTGCAGCTGTCCTCCAGGTACCTGGCCCTTCTGTTCAGCTTCATCGTGCTGGTGACGCCGGCGATCGTCTACACCCGGACGCTGCTGGCCTATGAGATCATCATCGCGATTCATATGATCTATTTCGTCCTGACGCTGGGCAGAAGCTTCCTGCGCAGGAGAGAAGGCGCGGCTCTGTTCCTGGTGGTGTCGTTGATCACCTTTGCCACGGTGCTGAATGATTTCCTGTACTACAATGAGCTCTCGCCCGTGGGCAACACTTCCAATCTGGGCCTGCTCATCTTCACCGTCGCCCAGATGTACCTGCTCTCCTCCCGCTTCGCCAGGGCGGTGGCCAATGAAGAGAAAGCGGCGCGCCAGCTGGCGATCACCAATGAGCAGTTGCAGGAGGTCAATCGCAGCCTGGAGCAGAAGGTGGCGGAGAGGACGAGAGATCTGTCGCAGGCGCATGATGATCTCCGGCTCGCCTATGATCGTCTGCTCCAGTCGGAGGAAGGGCGCAAGAAGCTGCTGTCGTATCTGACGCATGACCTGAAGGCGCCGATCTCCTCGATGATCGGATATGTGGAGGCGCTGCAGGACAACGTTCGGCCGGAGAAGCATGAGACTTATTTGAAATACGTCTATGACCGGGCGATCTGGCTGAACCGCATGATCGAGGATCTGTCCCTGCTCTCCTCGCTGGAGACAGGGCAGATCACCATGCACAAGCGGACGATCCCGATTGAACCGTTCGTCAGGCAGTTCTGGGAGAAGTATGAGCTGGTGCTGGAGGAGTCCGGGTTGAAGGGGGAGTTGAGCGTGGACCCAAGGCTTCCATCGGAGCCTCCGGCGCTGGTCCACGTGGATCCGATGCGCCTGGAGCAGGTGCTGGCGAACCTCCTGTCCAACGCCATGAAATTCACCGCTTCGGGAGGCTTCGTGCGCCTGTCGCTGCGCCTTGCGGACAAGGACGACGGAAGCCGGCAGCATGTCCTGATCTGTCTGTCGGATACGGGGATCGGCATTCATCAGGACCATCTGGAGCGCATCTTCGACAGGCATTTCAAGCGCTACCCAGTCGGGGTGGATCAGGAGAGAACGGGCAGCGGACTGGGGCTGGCCATCTCCAAGGAAATCGTGGAACTGCATGACGGGAGGATCTGGGCGGAGAGCAATGGACGCGACGGCAGCTCCTTCTGGATCGAGTTGCCGACAGCTTCAGGAGAATGTGCGGCAGAAGAGGTGAAGGCTTGATGAACAGTCGGATACTGATCGTGGACGATGATCCCGATATGGTGGAGATCATCCAGGCCTATTGCGAGAGGGAAGGCTTCCAGGTGGCGATAGCCCGCAGCTGCGAAGAGGCCGACCTTCAGCTGGCCCGTTTCACTCCGGATGTGATCGTGCTGGACATCATGCTGGGCGAGAACAACGGCATCGAGTGGTGCCAGGCGGTGCGCGATTCGACTCGGGCGATCATCATCTTCCTGAGCAGCCGGGAGGAGGATGAGATCAAGATCCGCGCCCTCAGCGACGGCGGCGACGACTATGTCACCAAGCCGTTCAGCCCGAAGGTGCTGATGGCCAAGATCAAGGCTCACCTGCGCCGAACATCCGCCTCTGTCAGCGAGCGATATCTGGAGATGCCGGGGCTCAAGCTGGATTTTGTGACCCATACCGTCTATGTCAACGGGCGAGCGGTGCACCTGTCCCAGAAGGAATTCAGTATCCTGGCGCACATGGCGCAGTTCGCCGATCAGGTGGTGGTCACCTCCACCCTGTTCCAGCTGATCTGGGGGATGGACAGCCTTGAAGACACGAGGACGGTTGCTGTTCATATCAGCAATCTTCGCAAGAAAATCGAGGAGGACCCGTCCAACCCGAAGAGACTTATCAACGTGCGCGGAATCGGTTACAAGCTGGTCAGCAATCCGTAAGAGAACTCTGTCAATCTATTTCTGATGAGATGAGCGCAGATGAGACGGTTATGAAGAGGAGATGAGCCAGTCACGGTCATGTGACTGGCTTGTCGATTGCTGGCAATTGTTCGTTCTGACCAGAAATGTATAGAAAAAAACAGGAACATGGAGTTAAAATGGAAAGAAGCAGAAATGTCGAAAAGTGACGAATAATGTAATCTTGTAGCCTGATTCGGTCAGATGGGCGATTACCCTCGTACAAAGGAGAGTGCACATGCGCCAGCTGGAGGAACTTCTGAGTCATCTCGATCATTCCAATCTCACAGAGGATCAGGTGCAGATCCTGAAAGAGCTGTTGGATATACGCAAGGCACTGGATGTATCAGCCATCGTCGCGATTACGAATGCCCAGGGCGTGATCACCTATGTCAATGACAAGTTCGTGGAGATCTCCGGATACAGCCGTGAGGAATTGATCGGCAAGACTCACCGCATCGTCAATTCCGGCTACCATCCGCCGGAGTTCTTCGCGGAGATGTGGCGCACGATCAGATCCGGCCAGGTATGGAACGGAGAGATCCAGAACAGGGCCAAGGATGGGAGCACGTACTGGGTGAGCACCACGATCGTGCCATTCCCGGATGAGAAAGGGCGGCCGGGCAAATACATATCCATCCGCACCGACATCACGTCCAGGATCCGCATGGAGAAAGCGTTGCAGCAAGCGCTGGAAAACGACTTTCTGCACACGATCAAGCAGCTGGACAATCTGATCTTCAAGCTGAAGCGGGATGATGAGGGCAGGATCAGGTTCGTCCTCTCGGAGGGGAAATTGGCCGAACGCCTGGCGTTTACAACGGACAGGGTCGCGGAACGGGAGATAGGCGAGCTGTTCCCGCCTGAGCCGGCGCAGATCATAGAAGCCCATACGCGCGAGGCGTTTGTCGGTCAACATGTCCATTATGAGGTGAATGTCTGGAATACGGATTTCCTGGTTCATCTGTCGCCCATCCTTAAGGATGGGATAGTTCGGGAAGTGGTCG
The DNA here is from genome assembly GCA_937957685.1 of uncultured Paenibacillaceae bacterium. GTDB lineage: Bacteria > Bacillota > Bacilli > Paenibacillales > DA-C8 > Insulibacter. Next base: position 24,303 of record CALGAO010000122.1, on the reverse strand, counting down.
GCACCACCACAGACATCAGCCAACGGAAAAAGGCGGAGGAACGGATCAAATATATGGCCTACCACGATCTGCTCACCTCCTTGCCGAATCGGCACCAGTTTGTGGACAGGCTCGAGGGCGCGATCCGGCACGCCGAGGAGCATCATGAACAGCTGGCGGTCATGTTCCTCGATCTGGATGGGTTCAAGAATATCAATGACACCCTGAGGCACGCCTTCGGGGATGAGCTGTTGAAGGCAGTTGGCCAACGTCTCGTTCGATCCATCCGCCCACAGGACGTGGCTGCCCGCTTCGGCGGGGATGAATTCGCCCTGCTCCTGTCGAACATGGGCGCCGAAGAAGCGCAGGCCTGCGCGAAGCAGATCCTGTCGGAGCTCGGAAGGAAGTTCGTCCTTGGCGATCTGGAGATCTATGCAAGTCCCAGCGTTGGCATCAGCATATTCCCGCAAGACGGTCAAACCTCCGACCTGCTGATCAAGCATGCGGATGCGGCCATGTATCATGCGAAAGCGCGGGGCAAGAACAACTACCAATTGTTCGATCCTGGCATGATCGATCTGATGAAGAAGAAAATGCTGCTCGAGACCGCGTTGCGCCAGGCGGTGGCGGAAGAACAGCTGATCCTGTACTATCAGCCGCAGATCGACATCAACACGAACCGGATCATCGGAGTGGAGGCTCTGCTTCGCTGGAATCACCCGGAGGTCGGCCTGATCTCTCCCGCCGATTTCATCCCGATCGCCGAGGAAACGGGGCTGATCGTGACGATCGGCGAGTGGGTGCTGCGACAAGCCTGCCGGCAGCTCAGGCAATGGCAGGAGGAATGGCATGAACCGCTCATCATGGCGGTGAATATCTCCATTCGCCAATTCATGTCGGGCAGCTTCCCGGGCATGGTTCGCTCCATCCTGGAAGAGACCGGGCTTGAACCGCAATATCTGGAGCTCGAGATCACGGAGAGCATGGAGTCCGATGTCCAATATACCAAAGAGATATTGATGGAATTGAAGAAGATCGGCGTGAAGGTCAGCATCGATGATTTCGGTTCGGGATACAGCTCGCTTCGCTACCTGAGTGAATTGCCCATCAACAAGCTGAAGATCGACCGGGTATTTATCCATGAGCTCAACACGAAGAACCAGGCTGTGATCAAATCGGTGATTACGCTCGCCAAGACGTTGGGCCTGGAGGTGCTGGCCGAAGGCGTGGAGACCGACAGTCAGGAAGCCTTCCTCAAGGATCAGGGCTGCGAGCTGGTGCAGGGGTTCCGGTACTTTAAACCGATGCCTGCGGAGGAGATCGGACTGTTCATCGATCATTGATTGACTCATAATCGGAGCTGTTCCGCATCACGGTGGCCAGTACGATCGGCGGGCTGGTGTATGTGGCGGTTGTGCCGGCGTACCGGCTGCCCGACGATCAGGTCAAGGTCATCCTGGGCGAGACAGAATCCAGGATCAATGGGGAGGAGGCCTATGTCCGGGAAGGTGGGCGCGAAGACGAAGGGGCTGTTCGAGTCAGCGTAGGCTGATTGAACGGCCCCTTGACGTTCTGTGCAGTCTGCCTGTTGAGGTCGCTGACGCTTAAGCCCGAGTCGGGCATGTTCACTGTTGGATCAGCCATGTTGCGGCATCTTCCTGATGGTCGGTCAGGCGTATATGATGGCCTTTGTTGATCTCCAGGGCCAGTTCCTTGAAACGTTCCTGCCGAAGCGCCTCTCTGGGAACCAGGATAGCCGCCTTGATCCCGTAATTGATGAACTTCTGGATCATATTGCCCGCCACTCGCGTTTTCAACCTGAAGAAGTCTTCTGAAAGCGCGGCGCTGTGGATCAGAAGCGCTGTTGTATTGTGTTCCAGGCACAGGGAGATCAGCTCGATCGCATCATCCTCCGTGCTTAACGGTTTGGCGGCAGCCAGGATCTCCATGTACCTTCCGTGCCCCGAGTCCATGATCTGAAATTTCATTTGCTTTTCACCCATTTCCCCTTCATTTGCCAGGAGCTTCATCCGAACCTGTCGGATCCAGTCGAGTTCATTTTTATAGGTCGAGATGATATTCTCCGAGATCAACTCCCATATCAGCCGTTCTCGTGCGCTTCGCGCCGGTGCAGATTGCCCGGTCTGGCGCTTCTCCTTCTGTTTATGCATGATCAACTGCAGCTTGATCTCGTGTTCGTATCGGTCGAGCAGATCACTGATCTCCTGGTCGCTCAGCATGTCCGACCAGGCGAACTGTACGAGAAATGACTTTTTGATCTCGGGAGCCTCCGGTGAAGAGACCAGCCAGTTGGCGAGCTCGCGCAGACCCTCCGCCGTGATGGAATACAGTTTCTTCGAAGGAGAGCCGATCTGCTGGATCACCTCACACGCGACCAGTTCATTCCGCTCCAGATTTAGCAAGGCCTTGTAGATCTGATTGTTGTTCCCTGACCAATGCATGAATGAGGAATCCTCGATGATCTTCTTCAACTCATATCCGGTTGAAGGCCTCCAGCTCAATAATCCTAAAATGGCATATTTGATAGACATGCGAACACCAATCCTTTGATAACATATGTTATAAATAACATATGTTCAGTTTATCGAAAAACTGCATGCATTGCAATGGGCGCAAGATCTGGAAATGAGCGTAGTTCATATCACAAAATGCAATCGTAGCTATTGACTATCGAGGAAATTGGCTGCTTCGCCAGACTAACCTAAAGTTTTCTTTAACTTTCCTGTGGGATTTCATTTATTTTGATAGAGTTGGAGGAGAATGCATGCATGTTTGTCGAATTCGTATGGTAAAGTTCTTATATTTGGGTAACCAGTGCTGATCTGGCGCGATTCGCTTCTCTGATATTCGCAGCATGTCATCCTGCTTGTCCCATATAGAAAACTTTACAAGGACACAGGAAAGGATGAAGGCTTGTGGGGAAGCTGATCAGTCGAGGGTGGAAGTTGCGAACACAATGGATGGCTTGCTTGCTCATCGTCTGTCTGATGGCGAGCCTGCTGATGCCAGCCCTGCTTTCGGTGCAGCAAGTGACGGCAGCAGAAGCTGAAAGGCCAGCCGAACATACTGCGGACGGACTTCAGGAAGCAAGTCCGGCCGATGCTCCCGAGATAACCAGTCCTGCGGGTGAGCTACAGGATGTGCTCCCGACGGACTGGTTTTATGATGCGGTCAGTTATGTGTTGAATAACGGAATTTTCAATGGAACCGGGGAAGGAAGGTTCACGCCCCGTGGCACGATGACGCGCGCCATGTATGTGACCGCCCTGGGACGGATGGCAGGAGTGGATGTCAGCCGTTACAGCGGCCCAGGCAGCTCTGTGTTCGCCGATGTGCCGGCCGACGCGTGGTATGCGCCGTATGTGGCGTGGGCGGCTGAAGCGGGCATCACGGGCGGAACCGGCGGCGGGATGTTCTCGCCGGAGACGACCATCACGAGAGAGCAGATGGCCACTCTGCTCGTGCGTTTCTATGATCTCTATCGGATCTCGCTGCCGGAAGTTCAGTCTCAGGACGCGGCGCCGGACGATCTGGAGGAGATCTCCCCCTGGGCTGCTGATGCGGTGATCAAGCTGTGGCGGGCCGGTCTGATGGTCGGGGATGAGAACGGCCGCTTCCATCCGCACCAGGAGGCCACCCGTGCCGAGGCCGCGGTGACGTTCATGCGCAGCGATGAAGCATGGGCGGCGTGGAAGGAGCAGAATCAGGAGCCTGAGACGGTTGACCCGGAGCCGAAGGACGGCGATACGGAGGATCAGGCCGGCGAAGGTGAGGATGCAAGCGGCGGGAGCGGGAACAGCGGCGGTGTGAACTGGCCTGTCTATCATATGGTCACCTTTGATATGGACGGCGGCCCGTCGGTTCCCGCCCAGACGGTGGCAGACGGATCGAAGGCAGTGGAGCCGGAAGATCCGGTCAGGGAGGGGCATACGTTTGGCGGCTGGTACAGCGACAGCGGCTATACGCAGGTCTATAACTTCGCGAGCAAGGTGTACAGGGACACGACGATCCACGCGAAGTGGACGCCCAACCTGTACACGGTCACCTTCAACAGCCATGGCGGTTCCGCCGTGAGCAGCCAGAAGGTTCATTACGGCGACTCCGTGCGGGAGCCGGATGTCCCCACCAGGACGAAGCATACCTTTGAAGGCTGGTACAGCGACAGTGAGATGACGAGCGCCTACGATTTCTCTGCGGCGGTAACGGGAGATCTCACGCTGCATGTGAAGTGGATCGAGAACTTCACGGTCACCTTCAACAGCAATGGCGGCACGTCGGTCACCGCGCGCACGGTGCAGGATGGGAAGTCCCTGGGCAGCCTTCCGGTGCCGACGAAGGACGGGTACATCTTCCAGGGCTGGTACAGCGACAGCGGATTCACGCAGATCTTCTCGGAGAACAGCCTGGTCAGGAGCGATCTGACGCTGTATGCGCGATACATGGAGAATATCATGCAGACCGCCACATACACGCCGGTCAGCTCGGTGATGGATGTTGACGCCGGCTTCACCATCGCCGTGACGGATGAGAGCGGCGAGATGACGCAGGACGAGGTGCTGGAGAGCATCACCTTCGAGGATATCTCCGATCCGGATGCTCCGGGCATCCGGGTGACCGGAGGAGCGGGCAGCTTCATCCTCACATCCGCGGCTGAGGATGGCCGATTCGGGGAAGGCAACACGTATCGGCTGACGCTGGAGGATGAGCGTCTGACGTTCGCTGGTCTGGATGCGTCGACCCGCATCTACGTATTCAGCGTCGCCAAGGAAGAAGCCTTGTCCGTCCCGCTCAACCCTGGCATGGTCTTTCTGCCTTTCGCGGTTATCCGGGATATGATGCTGGACGGGGAGGAGGTCGACTCCCCGGCGATCCCGATCCTCTCTGCGACGGCTGGCGGAGGCGAGGGAGATGTTGCGGCATCGCTGGACGAGGCCAATGCCGGCAGCGGCACCTTCACCTACACCGGCAGCGAGGTGCTGAAGGTGGGCGATGTGGTGGCCATCTATGAGGGCGTGAGGCCGGATCGGCGAACGGTGGAGACGGACGGGCTCGAGGACGGCGATATCGCCTATGTGGAGATCACGCAGACGAACGGAACCTCCTATGCGTATCGCGCTGCGAATTCGAAGCAGGTGCTGTTCAGGCCGGATATTCTGCCGGTGAGCGTGCTGGCTGACCAGGATGGAGATGATGCCAACCTCGTCATCCAGGTGGAAGTCGAGATGATGGACTACAGCAACAACATCTATCTACCCTATGGGCTGAGTGAACTCACCACGGTCGATGTGAATGACTTCATCGGCTTCTATGAGGGGACATTCGACACGCCGGATATGGACATCGTCGGATATGGGCTGATCACATCGGTCACGTTTGCTGCGGAATGGATCTACATCGAATATGAGGAAGTGACGTTCGAGGATATCGAGCATGCCTTCAACATCTATGCGCGGCACGCGATCGATGGTGACATGCTCCTCTCGGATGAAGATATCGCCAGGCTGGAAGACCAGATTGAGGAGCAGGCGCGGGCCAGCGGCTTCGTCGATGAGGCGGTGAGTTACCTGACCGCGCTCGCCATGGAGACGAAGTCCGTCAAGGCTTATGAGGTGTCGATCGCGGAGGTCAGCAAGGTCTCGGTTCGCAATCTGACCATCGTCCCATCCGTCAACCGGTCACCACGGTACATTCCCGGACTGGATGAGGGCATCAGCGCCACTCTGCAGGTCGGGGCCGATATCGTGATTCAAATGAATGAGGACAGTTCGCTGGTCATCCATCTGACCGGAACCTTCCTGCAGGAGATCGGACTGAGCATCAACGTCGACGGCGACCTGAGAGGGCATTGGAAGACGAAATATATATGGCCGGTCGGTGATGTTCCATACTGGTACGTGATCGATGACTATGTGGTGACGGCCAACCTGGATGCCTATACGTATACCGGGATCAACATCGAAGCCGGGATCGCGATCGTCGAAAGAGACAAGCTGGAAGAGGTGCTGTGGGACTGGAAGAATTCCAGAAATACGGCCATCCTCCTGAATATCGCCAGCGAGATCGAGGCGTTGCTCGAGGGCGCGGAGTACACGCCGGTGGATGCGAATGTGCTGAAGACGAAATACCAGGAGATGCTGAAGAACGAGACGGAATGGGTACCGCTCATCAAGAAGAAGCTCGTTGAGAAGAGCTTCCGCGTGGCGCTCGGCGCCGTGGAGATCAAGTTCGAAGCCGAGATGGTCGTTCGCGTGAACGCCAACCTGACGCTCGGGATCGATTTCAACTACAAGACGGCGAAGCGCTACTCGGTGACCATGTACGTATGGGGCGAGAGGGGCACCAAGGACACCGTCAGCTTGCCGGGTGACGAGGACTATCAGCTCACTTTCTATGTGCTGGGCACGCTTGGACTGAAAGCCGGCGTCAATATGCAGCTCAAGGCCGGGGTGGGCAGCGTGAAGCTGAACAGCGTCGGACTTACGGCGGAGCCTGGTGCTTACTTGCAGATGTGGGGATATTTCTACTATCAATTGGTCCAGCGGAACATGGAGAAGATCAGCCGCGCGGCAGGCGCGTTGCTGATGGAGATGGGGCTGTATCTGGACATCGCCATCGGCGCCCAGCTCGGTGACGGACTGTTGTCAGGCAATATTCCCGTCTACGAGGAGCAGTGGCCATTGTTATCGATAGGCTCGGAGGCCATCGTGGATGATTTCGCCTATGCGCAGGAGGGAGCTCCTGCCTTCAACCTGGCAGGCCGCACGACCTCGATGGCGCTGCCTGACTCGCTGTTTGCCATGAGCACCTTTCATCTGAAGACCGGCCATATCGGCAAGGAAGTGTATGACCTGTCGCGCTTCGAGATTCAGGTGGACAATCCCGATTTCCGGTTCCATGCGGATACGCGGAAGATCGAAGTGGTGAATCCTGAACTGACGGTGGCAGAAGGCAACCTGGTCATCACCTGGAAGGGCGCGCCGCTCACGTTCAGCTACGAGCCGATCAAGCGCACGATCCCGCTCCTCTGGCTTTCCAGGGAAGGGGACTACATCCTGCAGCTCGATCCGCGGAACGGCGACATGACGCAGGTGTCCTCGCTCGCGTATAACGCGCCGATCAGCGTGACAACTCCGGAGAGACCGGGATACACGTTCGTCGGCTGGTATACGGAACCGACAGGCGGTACGGAAGAGGACATTCCGGACCAGATGCCTGCGAGGGATATCACGCTCTACGCGCGCTGGGTGGCGAATACGGATACGCCGTATACGGTCGAGCATTATTGGGTGAATCCGAACGCCCGGGGGGAGCCGACGCTTGTCCATACAGAGACCAGGTACGGAACCACGGATACCGAGATCCGGTTCACCTCCGATCTATACAACGGGGATGGCTATACACCCGGCTCGGTGAGCGGCCTCACGATCAAGGGGGACGGTTCAACGGTGGTTCGGGTGGAATACTTCCCGACCAATCGGACGATGACCTTCGACTGGGGCTATGACGGCGCTCCTGCGAGCAGCATCACGGACCAGTTCGGCAAGAATATCGCAAGCCGCATTCCGCAGCCGACAAGGGCGGGCTATATCTTCACCGGCTGGTCTCCCGATGTTCCGGCAACCGTGCCAACGGTTGATGTGACTTACGAGGCCCAGTGGGAAGCTCGCCAGGATACGCTCTATCAGGTGGTGTACCTGCAACAGAACATCAACAGCAACAGCCACACCGTCGTGGACAAGGAACGGTATCGAGGCACAACGGACCAGCTGGCACAAGTGGCGGAGGATATGGAGCGCGAATATGAAGGCTTCAGGCTGGACAAGAGCATTGAGGGGACTGTGCTGAACGCCCATGTAGCAGGCGACGGTTCAACGGTACTGAAGCTGTATTACACGCGCGATGCGCACAAGCTGACGATCCGTTATGAGCATCCGGACCTTCGTGACGTGGAAACCGATGTGCCGTACGGCGCGACGATCAGCCTGTACTTTGGCGCACCGACACGCACAGGCTATACGTTCACCGGTTGGTCACCGGCGCCTCCTGCGACGATGCCGGCCGGCGACCTCGTAGTGACGGCGCAGTGGGAGCTGAACACCTATGCGGTGAGCTTCGATACCGGCACCGATGCCGCGATCCAGCCGCAGACCGTCGGCTACGGCAGCCAGGCGACAGAGCCTGACGAGCCGGTGAGAAACGGATACTCCTTCGTCGGCTGGTACGTGAATCTCACGGATACGAGGCCATATGACTTTGCGACTCCGATCACGAGCCATCTGGTCCTGCATGCGAAATGGCTGGCCCGTTACACCGTAAGCTTCGAAACGGGCGAAGGATCGACGGTGGATCCGGTGACGGTGAACGAAGGCGAGACCCTGACGCCTCCGGTTCAACCGGTCCGGGAAGGCTATGTGTTCGGCGGCTGGTATGCGGATGAAGCGCTCACGACCCCTTATGATATCGCTCATGCAGAGATCACAGGGGACCTGACGCTATATGCGAAGTGGACGGAAGTCGTGAAGACCCGATACAAGGTGAGCTTCATACCGGGCAACGGAACGGTGATGGAAGATCAGGAGGTCATCGAGGGCGCTGTGGCGCAGAAGCCAGCTGATCCTGCGCTCGAAGGCTATACGTTCAGAGGGTGGTACCTGGACAGCGGCTACACGAGATCATACGGCTTCAACGAAGAGGTGACGGAGAATATCACCCTGTACGCGAAGTGGGAGAGGAGCCGCTACACGATCAGCTTCAGCAACACCGGGGGTGCTGTGGTTCCTGACCAGACGGTGGACTATGGCAGCCATGCGATCGCTCCTGTCGAACCGACGTGGGCCGGTTATCGATTCCTGGGCTGGTTCACGGATATTAGCTCGAACAGCCCCTACGGATTCAACGAGACGGTAACGGGCGACCTGACGCTGTATGCGAAGTGGGTGGTGGTCCATACGGTCAGCTTCGACACCGACGGCGGCTCCGAAGTGCCTTCCAGTACCGTTGATTATGGAAGCGCGGCGGAAGCCCCTCCTGCACCGACGAAGAGCGGTTACAGGTTCGATGGCTGGTTTACGGCGGACGACCAGTCCTATAACTTTGCCACACCGGTGACAGGCGACATCACCCTCTATGCGAAATGGACGAGGAACGCCCATACGGTGACCTTCATCAGCATGGGTTCCACCCTGACGACCAGGACGGTGATCCCGGGTGAGCAGGTGACGCCGCCTGAGCTGCCGGACCAGGAAGCGTATCAGTTCGATGGCTGGTATACCGAATTGAACGGGTCAACGAGGTATGACTTTGCGAATCCGGTGAACGCCGACATCACCCTTTATGCCAGATGGACCTTGTCTCCGTGGCACAAGATGGGCGATGTGGGATCCAACACCATCAGTGATCGTTCGAAGATCGTGTTTGACAGCAACGGCACACCTTATATCGCTTATGCCGAGCTCAGGTATTCTCCGGATTATGACTACCTCGAGGGAATAAACGTCCACCTGAAGAAGTATGTAAACGGAGCATGGCAAGATGTCGCTCTGCCAGCCGTCGTGGATCAACTTGACCCGCTGTACACGAATTTCTACCTGCTGCTCGAGTTTGACAGCCAGGACAATCTCTACTGGGTTCTCCATGCCGACGAAGACATTGAAGTATACAAGCTGCCGCGGAACTCCGGCACATGGGAACATATCGGCACCTTGGGCTTCGATACCAGTTACGAGCATCCGACCTCCCTGGTGGTGGACAGGAACGATCAGGTCTATGTGGCTTACACACGCAATGACGATAACACCATCGTGGTGGAGCAATATAACGGATCCGCCTGGAAGACGCTGAGCGGACTTGAGGGGCTTATGGCGTCCGCCATGCAGCCGATCCTGGGCATGGGTCAGAACGACGTGATCTATATGAGCTATATGGCGTACTTTGACGGGTCTTACCACCATCTGATCGCGAAGCTTGAGGATGACGTCTGGGAGAGCATCACTCCTGAGGCTGTCCTGAATGCCCATCAGGTCACATTGTCCATCGGACCGGATCAGCTGCCTTACGTGGCATACAGTCACGATAACCGGCTCACCGTCATCAAATATCAGGGCGGAGCCTGGGAAACCATAGTGGGCACAGGATTCGCGAACGTCAGCATGGACAGTGACAGTTTGCTGGGACTCGACTTCGATCATTATGGAAGCATGTATGTGTCCTACCTGGATCGTGCCAAGGACAACAAGGCAACCGTCATCAAATACGAAGGGGTATGGAGCACATGGGGCAATGCCGGTTTCTCTCTGGGGATGCCGATCTATCTTGGCATCTCGGTCGACCCCGGCGGCACCGTCTATGCCTACTACATCGATGAGACCCGTAACCCGCCAGAAGCGTTCATGTTCTATGATGGCGAATTGATCATCAAGATGTATGCGCCGTAATAAGAGAAAGGCTGTGTTTATCCTCGTTGTTGCTCAAGGCGGGAGGAATTTGAGGACCACGCCGAGACCAGCCTCCCGCCGCAACGGAACGTCGATCCGCTATTTGTGGCCAAGCGGTCATTTTCACACAGCTGACGGAACGTCAGTGCGCTATTGGATGGGTTTGGGTGATTTTTCCGGCCGAAATGGTTCCATAACGAATCACGTTCCGTTAGCGTCCGGCCATCCGTCTCATCAGCAACAACCGATTGAAACACAGTCAAAAGAAGGAGCACATCAGAAGACAGGGGCTGTCCACCAGGTCAGGGATGACTTGCAGATGGACATGCCCCTGATTTCATACAACCGCCTCGGTGCGTCTGACCAGACGATATTCTCTTCATGTCCAGGGCAGAATGATTCTCATGTTCGATTCATTCTAGACATTCACAGCTTCTTCATGAATTCCCATCGGATTGAGAATAATTTTCAATAAATGTATTGAAAACGGGGATGGGAGTTGCTATAATCATACACGTCTGATGCAAATGATATTCATTATCAATGAGAAACGATATCACTCATTTCTCACTCATTTTTCCAAGGAGAAAAGGAGAGAACTACATAATGAAGAAAATGATGTCCATCCTCATGATGGTCCTGCTGGCACTTGCACTGGCGGCATGCGCCAGCTCGAATAACGGAAGCAGCAATAACACGACAGGCAGCGCAAGCAACACACCTGCCGAAACCAGGACGCCTGAGAAGGAAGCAACGCCGGAGCAAAGCGCAAAGCCAACGACCGTTGAATACACGGATGAGAACGGCAACGTGATCACGATCCCGGTGAATCCGAAGAACGTGGTCTCCCTGGACAACCGCACCTTCGAAACGCTGGAAGCATGGGGAATCAAGCTTGCGGCAGCGCCGAAGAACGTCATCCCGGCGTCCATCGGCTATAAAAACGATGACTCCATCCTGAACATCGGCAGCCATACGGAGCCGAATCTCGAAATCATCGCGGCTGTTGATCCAGAACTTGTTATTGTCGGTCAACGTTTCGCCCAGTATTATGAAGATATCAAGGAGCTTGTGCCAAACGCGGCAGTCATCAACCTGAACATCGACGTATCGGCTGGAGACGGCACGGCGGGAGACAGCCTGGTGAACGGTTTCAAGGACATCACCCTGCTGCTCGGCCAGATCTTCGACAAGAACGAAGAAGCGGAAGCGCTGATAGCCGAATTCGACCAGGCGATCGCGGATGCCAAGGCAGCTTACAACGGCACAGATACGGTCATCAGCGTCATCGTTTCCGGCGGCAACATCGGCTACTCGGCTCCGCACAACGGCCGCGTATGGGGTCCGCTGTATGACATCTTCGGTTGGACATCCCCGCTGGCAGTTGACAAGACGTCCACTGACCACCAGGGCGACGAGATCTCTGTCGAAGCGATCGCGCAAGCGAACCCTGACTGGCTGATGGTGCTGGACCGCGACGCTGCGACTTCGACCGCTGCCGAGAGCACTCCGGCGAAAGACGTTATCGAGAATTCCCCGGCGCTGCAAAATACGAAGGCGATCAAGAACGGCAACATCGTATACGCACCGGCAGATACGTACACGAACGAATCGATCCAGACCTTCATCGAGATTTTCCAGTCGATCGCCGAAGCTCTGATGAAGTAATCTGACGTTAGCGAGATAAAGGAGTACACCACCAGTGCCCATGAATGTGACCCCTGAGGTTGAGAGCATCTCTCAACCTCAGTTTTCTGAACAGAATCCTGAGCAGCAATCGAACAAGAAGCAGAAGATCTGGACGATTCCATTCATCATCGCCGTCATCATCGTGATCGGTCTCGGCATCGTATCCTTGTTCACCGGCGTGTATGATATATGGAATCAGGAAGACGGCCTGGACATGTTCTTCATCACCCGCATACCGAGGACCGTGGCGCTGATGCTGACCGGCGCAGCCATGGCGATGACCGGGCTGATCACGCATCTGGTCACGCAGAACAAGATGGTGGAACCGACGACCATCGGCACCACCGAATGGGCTGGACTGGGCCTGGTGTTCGTGTATCTGCTGATTCCAAGCCCGTCCCTGGTCACGCGCATGACCGGGGCCATTCTGTTTTCCTTTGTCGGAACGATGATTTTCTTCTTTTTCTTGCGGAACGTCAAGCTTCGTTCCTCGCTCATCGTGCCGATCATCGGGATCATGCTGGGTTCGGTGATATCGGCCTTTTCCACATTCATGACACTGTACTTCAGAATGTCGCAATCCGTTGAGAACTGGTTCATCGGCTCTTTTGCCCCCATACAGGTCGGAAGATATGAGTACCTGTGGGTGATCGTGATCGTGACCATCATCATCTTCCTGTATGCCAATCGGCTGACGCTGGCCGGACTCGGGGAAGACGTCGCGACGACGCTGGGGGTTAATTACAATCGGCTGATCCTGCTGGCCAACGCCTTGATCGCCGTGGCCGTCGGCATCGTCGCGGCTGTCGTCGGGAACGTCCCTTTCCTGGGGCTCATCGTCCCGAATATCGTATCCATGATCCGCGGAGACGATCTGCGGACCAATCTCCCATGGACCTGCGTGATGGGCATGGGGACGATCACCTTCTGCGACATCCTGGCCAGAGTCGTCAATATGCCGTTTGAGATGCCTGTCTCGACGATCCTCGGAACCCTGGGAGCAATTGTCTTCATCCTTATATTGCTGCGACAACGCAAGAGCAGGAGGCTGCGATGAGCACATTGGAATCTCAACCAACCGCACACGGCGGCATCGATGCCAGCCTTCGCAACAGCAGATCCACGAGCGCATTCCGTTCCGGGAGAGACGCCAGGCGATACTGGATGATCCTGTCGATATGTCTCGGTGTGGGCATACTCGCGACAGTGGGCCTTATCTTTTATAATAATCCTGTGCCCGTTGATTCACCGTCCTTCATGCCGGTCGTGAAGAGAAGGCTGGTGGCCGTAGTCGCCATGTTCATCGCGGCGCTATGCCACAGCTTCGCCACCGTCACCTTCCAGTCGGTGACGGGCAATCGCATCATCACCCCGTCGCTGCTCGGCTACGAATCGCTGTATTCGTTCATCCAGACGAGCATCATGTTCGTGTTCGGCGCAAGTGCGCTGGTCAACTTCAGCGGGATCGGAGCTTTCTTCATCCAGGTCGGCCTGATGATCACGCTCAGCCTGATCCTGTTTGGCTGGCTGTTGTCGGGGAAGTACGGCAATCTGCATCTGATGCTGCTCATCGGCATCATCATCGGCACGGGATTGAACTCGGTCTCGGGATTTATGCGGCGCATGCTGGCGCCTTCCGAGTTCGACCTGCTCCAATCCAGGCTGATCGGATCGGTGACCAATGCGGACTCCGAGTATTTCCCGTTCGTGATTCCGCTCGTTCTGCTGACGGTCCTGTGTCTGTTCCTTATGTCCAACAGGCTGAACGTGTTGTCACTTGGGCGCGATGTCGCCACCACCTTCGGCGTCAGATACCAGGCGAACATCATCTTCATCCTGATCCTGGTCGCTGTCCTGATGGCCACCACCACTTCCCTGCTTGGCCCGCTTACCTTCTTCGGCTTCCTGGTTGCCATGCTCAGCTATCAGGCGGCGCCGACGTTTGATCACAGATACATCTTTCCCATGGCATTCGCGATCGGATACGGTGTGCTGACCACGGCGTATTTCCTCCTGTATCACGTCTTTGGTTCGCAAACGGTCGTGGGCGTCATCATCGAGCTGTTCGGTGGACTTGCATTTCTTATCGTCATCTTAAGGAAGAGGTCGCTATGATTAAAATCCAGAACGCCAGAAAATGGTACGCAGAAGAGGTCAAAATAGGTCCCTTGAATATCGAGATCCCGAAAGCGGGCATCACGTCCCTGATCGGCCCCAACGGTGCCGGCAAATCAACCACCCTGCTGATGATCGGTCGCCTGCTCCATATGGACGAAGGCCAGATCACCGTTGCCAACATGGATGTCAGCACGACGAAATCCAATGATCTGGCGAAGGTCCTGACGATCCTGCGGCAGGAGAACCACTTCGTGACCAGACTGACGGTCCGTCAGTTGGTCGGCTTCGGAAGATTCCCGTATTCCAAAGGAAGGTTGACCCGGGAAGACGAGAAGATCATCTCGAAGTACATCGATTTCTTCGAGCTGACGGAGCTGGAGCACCGATTCCTGGACGAACTGTCCGGCGGTCAGAGGCAGAGGGCATATGTGGCCATGGTGCTCTGCCAGGAGACCGAGTACGTGCTGCTCGATGAGCCGCTGAACAATCTGGATATCGCGCGCGCGGTGCAGATGATGGAGCATCTGCGGCGAGCCGCGGAGGAGTTCGGCCGGACGATCGTCGTGGTGCTGCACGACATCAACTTCGCGGCCAAATATTCGGATCGCATCTGCGCGATGAAGCATGGACAGATCGCCGCCTTCGGCTCGGTGAGGGAGATCATGAAGCCGGAGCTCCTCTCGGACATCTTCGAGACGAAGATCGAGATCATCGAAGGTCCGTACGGTCCGATCGCGATCTACTAATGGAACAAGGGGACGGAGGGATGGTCACCACCAGCTGGTGGACATACCTCCGTCCCCTGTCATTTCTTATCTCAGAAGCCGCTTGTATCTCAGGGTGACATAGCGCTCGTTGTGCCAGCCCGGCCGTTCATACTGGAGCTCGAAGCCTCTCGCCTCGTAGAAGGGGATGCCCTTCATGTTGCCCTTCTGCACGGATACCCACTGTTCGGTTGCGCCCAGCGCCAGCTGTTGATCGGTCACGGCTTGGAGGAGCCGGGTACCGATTCCCTCGTTCCTCCTGCCAGGATCCACATACAGCACGAACAGCTCCCCGGCAGCCGCGCTGATCATGCCGCCCCCGCCAGCGCCGATGACTTCCCCGTTCTCGACCGCGACGAAGTAACCTCCCCATTCCCGCGAGAATTGGGTCACCTCGCGCAGCAGCCGGTCATGGTGATAGAACTCGCGGATGACCGATTCGATGTATTCCTCCGTATAAAGATCCCGGTAGGTGGCGCGATAGCTGTCCGCACATACCCGGGCGATCCCCTCGACATGCTCTGGTCTGGCATGGCAGATCTCGATCATTCTCATCCCCGCTTTCCGGTGCAAGGTCAGGTGAGTCGTGACAGATATCCCTGCTCACAGGCAGGGCAACAGCTCGCTGCGGTCGGCGATGAGCTGCGCGCGCAGTCCGAAGCCGAAGTATTCGGTGCGCCTCAGCACCACGTCCACGGTATGTATGCCGGCGGGCAGGTGGAGCGAGGCTTGCTTGTCCAACGACACATAGCCCAGATGCTGGCCGATGCCCTGAAAAGTATTGTCACCTTCGTAGACGAGTTCCTCATCGATGCGGATGGCGATCTCATCGCTGAAGCCGAAGTTCAGCGTGACATGGGCCGGTTCATGTAACCGGAATCGTCTGGTCAGCCTGGCTTCCGTTACGGAAACAGGGAGGTGACGATTGAGATTCAGTGTGCCGCTATCTTCGCATGGGACCCGGCCGTATCCGTGGAGGAACCACTCCGTGATCAGGCCGTCCGGATCAGGAGATGGCCCGCTGTTCTTCGCCAGATCATGATTACGATCAGGATTCAGTCCGGATTCGCTCGAGATGCTGAGATTGCGGAAATGCGCGGGGAGATAGCTCCATAACCCGATGAACCCCGGGGAGGATGCGTGAGCCAGCCGCGGGACGATCAGCGGCGGTTGATCGTCGATCCGGATCTCGGCTTGTGGCCCCTTGAACCTCACGATCAGATGGAACCATTCGCCCTTCGGCACTTCCGCAGCCTGCTGGGCTCCCGGTCCATGATACAGCTGCCAGGTGTTGCTGCCACGGAAGACCGGATCGTACTGCAGGGCATCCCATCGGCCGCTGGTATGAGGCTGCGCGTAGGCCAGCTCATAATTCAGCGTATCCTGGACACGGAAGGCGACGCCGCAATAGCTGGCGTCATCTGCGCCAATATCCACCTCGATGCATCCCTCATCCAGGCGCACATCCGGCAGGATGGCCAGCCCGTTCAGGCGCAGGCAAGGATGTCCCTGCCAGGTGACCAAGGCTGCCTCGCTGCCGTCCCGGAGCATGAAACGGCTCCGATCCGTCGTATCACAATGAAAATGGACCATGACTATCATCTGCCTTCCAAGCTAATCTATCATCTAGGATAGCAAATCATCCTGGTCTGGTAAATTCTGTAAGCCTTTCGGTGAAACAGGATCGGAAAATGCTTGAGCCAATGTCTATTCAGCGGGCACGAGCGAGGAATATCTGGGGCGGGCTCTGAAGAAATATGTCTCCCGCGACCAGGTCGTGATCGCAACGAAGGTGTACTTTAACGAAGGCAAGCTGTCGAGGGAGGCGATCCTGCTTGAGATCGACCTGTCCCTGAGAAGGCTGGGCACCGACTATGTGGATCTGTATATCATCCATCGCTTTGATTACGATACGCCGATCGAGGAGACGATGGAGGCGCTGCACAGCCTGGTGCAGGCGGGCAAGGTGCGCGCGCTTGGCGCCTCGGCCATGTACGGCTACCAGTTCTACAACATGCAGCTCGCCGCTGAGCGCAATGGCTGGACGAAGTTCGTCTCCATGCAGAACCACTACAACCTGCTGTACCGCGAGGACGAGCGCGAGCTGATCCCGATCTGCAGACAGCAGAATGTCGCGCTTACGCCATACAGCCCGCTTGCCGCGGGCAGGCTGTCGCGCCTTGAGTGGAAGGCGGATACGAAGCGCAGCCAGACGGACCGAACAGCCATGGCCAAGTACGACAGCACGCAGGAGAGCGACTATGGCATCGTCCTGCGCGTCCATGAACTAGCGGGCAGATACGGCGTCACCATGACGCAGATCGCCCTTGCCTGGCTGTTCGCCAAGGGAGTGACGTCGCCGATCGTCGGCGCCACGAAGGCGCATTACTTCGACGACGCAGTGGGCGCGCTTGACGTGAAGCTGACGGAGGAGGATATCGCCTACCTCGAGGAGCTCTATGTGCCGCACAAGATTGTTGGCGTCATCTGATCGCGTTTGAGCGAACAGGACATACAAGGAAGGCTGCCAGATGCCCAAGCAGCACCGACCGTTTCGGCAGCCTCCTCTCTGTTCCCCCTCGAAGATCTGCTCGATCTCTGCCTTGTGGCGAATATATGGTTTGACTTCGGGCAGGGGGGATCCCGCATGGTGATGGCATGAGACGTTATCCGCTTCTGGACGAGGATGCGGGTTGAGAAAGCAGGCAGAGGGAGAGAAGAAGGGGGTTGACAGGGGGACATTTTTATTATATTTTGGATATACAACTTTGGATATTTGAAGGTGGATATCGAGATGGCGCGATTTGTCGTACTGAGCATGCTGCGGATGAAAGAAATGCACGGTTATGAGATGCAGAATCTGATCCAGACGAGCAAGATGGAGCAGTGGGCCAACCTGCTGTCCGGCTCCCTGTACCACGCCCTGAACAATCTGGAGAAGGAGGGGAAGATCGAGACAGCCAGGGAAGAAAGGACCGGCGCCCGCGTTCGCAAGGTGTATCGGATCACCGAGGAGGGGGAGAAGGAATTCCAGGCCGAGCTGAGGAAGGCGCTCCTGTCCATGCCCGGCAGCCTGAAGTCGGACTTCGCCCTGGCCTTGCCCTGGATCACCCAGATTCCGCGTGAGGAAGCGCGCGAGCTGATCAGGCAGAATATCCGGCAGATCGAGCAGCATATCCAGGACTGGGAGGTCGGCCTCAAGTTCAAGGGTGAGCAGGATCCTCTCATCAAGCTCAGCCTGGAGCACGGGATCGCGAAGATGAGGCTCGATATTGCTTATCTGAACCAGATCATGGCGATGCTGTGATCGTTTTTTGGACTAATATCCAAGTTTGGATAACCAAATTAGGAGGTATAGAATGAAGACATTCATTCATTTGAAGGATGCGGAGTTGTCGTATGGAAGCAAGAAGGTGCTGGATCGATTGAACCTGGAGATCCGGGAAGGGGAGGTGCTGGCCATCATCGGCCCCAACGGAGCAGGCAAATCCACGCTGATCGATGTCATCCTCGGCTTGAAGAAGCTGGATCGGGGAACCGTGGTGAGAAGCCTGGATGACCTGAAGGGGGCGATCGGCGTGCAGTTTCAGACGCCAACCTTCTTCCCCGGTCTTGGGGCCTATGACAATGTGAAGCTGTTCGCGGCGGTGAACGGGAAGGCGGCATCCAGAGAGGAGATCGAGGAAGTGCTTGAGCAGTGTCACCTGCAGGATGCGGCCCGTACGGATGCTTATCGGCTGTCGGGCGGACAGCAGAAGCGGCTGGCCATCGCGATCGCGCTCATCCATCGCCCCAGGTTGCTGATCCTGGACGAGCCGACGGCGGCTCTCGACCCAAGCGCGCGGAGCGAGATCAAGTCGATGATCGCCTCGCTGGCCGAATCCGGCATATCGGTGGTGTTCACGTCCCACGATATGAGCGAAGTGAAGCGGCTGGCCGACCGGATCGCATTCATCATGAACGGGCGCGTTCGCGCGGAGGGAACGCTGGATGAGCTGCTCGCCTCTCATGGGACCGATGATCTGGACGAACTGTATGCGCTGATGCTGGAGAAAGGGAGAGTGCGCGTATGATCAGATCCGTGATGGCCTTGATGGCGAAGTCGATCTATAAGGATGCGTACATGCTGGTCTGGTCGATCCTGCTGCCTCTGGGACTGTTCATCGGTCTGGGTATGTATCATGATGGAGCCAGCTACCGGGCCGATCTGCTAGTCGCCAGCATGCTGCTCAGCCTGGTCATGGGCGCGATCAACACCTCCGGCTTCTGGACGATGACGCAGCACAGGCGGGGCGTGTTCAAGCTGCTGAAGCTGTCCAGGCTTCCCATCTCACAGTTTATCCTCTGCTCCATCCTGGCACGGCTGCTCATGTTCGTCGGGATCGCGGCTCTGTTGCTCCTGGCGGGGTTCCTGCTGTTTGACATGAGGATCAGCGCTGTGGGGCTAATGTTGGTTCTTGCCCTGTTGATCATTGGCTCCGTCTGCTTCACTTCCATCGGTTATGCCATCGCCAGCCGGGCAAGAGACGAGGGCATGATGAACATGATGTCCACCGTCGTTTCGTTCCCGATGATCTTCCTCAGCACGGCGTTCTACTCGCTGGATCAGGCGCCGCGATGGATTCAATTCCTGAGCAAGCTCAATCCGTTTGAATATGCGGTCCGGATCGGGAGAAGCGCCATGGCGGGCGCGGTGGATGTACCTTCGCTCGCCATTCTGGTAGCCTTTGCAGTCGTATGCGCGGGGATTGCGATCAGGACGTTTCGGGTCGAGTGAACGGATTCGTATGACTGTCCATAGCCTGCTGCCTTACACCCAAAGTCGGAATATCTCAATCGGGAAGTCGGAATCGGGGTAGTGCGCGCATCGGATTCATTCTATGATGGTGATAGATGTCATGCTGTGCGCCCTGTCACAGTGAAGGAGGAGAAGGATACATGCGAGGCAACAAGATGCAGGCGAAGGTCAGATATGTGCGCAATGAGCAGGGACCGGTGCTCGGTTACTCCGAAGGTACGGGTGTTCGGATCCTGGAGGTTGACGGGCGCTTCTTCAAGGATCTGAACAGGAATGGCGAGCTCGACCCATACGAGGACTGGCGTCTGCCGCCGGAGGAGAGGGCGCGCGATCTTGCGGCGCGAATGTCGATCGAGCAGATCGCCGGGCTGATGCTGTACAGCAGCCACCAGGCGGTGCCGGCGAACCTCGGCTGGTTCCCCGGCACCTATGACGGCAAGCCCTACGGTGAAAGCGGCGCCGCTCCATTCGATCTGACGGACCAACAGATGAGGTTTATCACCGAGGATCATGTCCGGCATGTGCTCGTGACCAGGCTGGAGAGCCCGGAGGTCGCGGCCCGATGGACGAACAATCTCCAGGCGCTGGCCGAGAGCATCGGCCTTGGCATACCGGTCAACATCAGCTCGGACCCCCGGCACAGCGTCGATGCCTCCAAGGAATTCAACGCCGGAGCGGGCGACAGGATCTCCCGATGGCCGGAAAGCCTGGGGCTGGCGGCCACCTTCGACCCGGAGACGGCGCGCAGGTTCGGCGAGGTGGCTGCCCGCGAATATCGTGCGCTCGGGATCACGACGGCGCTGTCGCCGCAGATCGATATCGCCACCGAACCGCGATGGTTCCGCTTCGGCATGACTTTCGGCGAGGATTCCCGGCTGGCGGCGGATATGGCGCGGGCGTATGTGGACGGCATGCAGACCTCGACAGGAGACCGGGAGATCGCCGGAGGTTGGGGGTATGACAGCGTCAACGCGATGGTGAAACATTGGCCGGGCGGCGGCAGCGGCGAAGGCGGTCGGGATTCGCATTTCGGCGTCGGCAAGTTCAACGTCTATCCCGGAGATAATTTCGCGGAACATCTGATTCCCTTTACGGAAGGCGCGTTCAAGCTCGACGGGCCGACCGGGAAGGCTTCGGCGGTCATGCCCTATTACAGCATCTCCTATGGACAGGACAGGAAATACGGCGAGAACGTCGGCAACTCCTACAGCCGTTACATGATCATGGATCTGCTCAGGACAGAGTATGGGTACGACGGGGTCGTATGCACGGACTGGGGGATCACCGCCGACGAAGGTCCCGACGTTACGCGGCTCTTCCCCGGCGGCCGTTGCTGGGGCGTGGAGGAGAATCATACCGTCGCCGAACGCCATCTCAAGATCCTGCTGGCCGGCGTGGATCAATTCGGGGGCAACAACGAGATCGCGCCCATCCTGGAGGCATACCGCATCGGATGCGAGAGGTATGGAGAAGCCCATATGCGCGCCCGGTTCGAGCAATCCGCCATCCGGCTGCTGCTGAACATCTTCCGCCTGGGACTGTTCGAGAATCCTTACCTTGACGAGCAGCGATCCGCCGCCGTCGTTGCCTGCCCGGAATATGTGGCGGCCGGCTATGAGGCGCAGCTGAAGTCGATCGTGATGCTCAAGAACGCAGGCGGCATCCTGCCGCTGCAGAAGGGGAGCAAGGTATACATCCCGAAGCGGTACAGACCGGCCAGCACCGACTGGTTCGGGAACACGATACCGGAGTACGAGTGCGATCCGGTGCAGCTGGATGTCGTTCGCCGGTATTTCGATGTGACCGATCATCCCGACGAGGCGGACTATGCGCTGGTGTTCATCGAAAGCCCTCATATCACCAAAGGCTACAGCCATGAGGACAAAACCTCGGGAGGCAACGGCTATATGCCGATCAGTCTGCAGTACCGTCCTTATACCGCAGAGCATGCGCGGGAGACGAGCATCGCCGGGGATCCGCGAGAGGTGTTGAACCGCAGCTATCGGGGCAAGACCGTCACCACCCCCAACGCCTCTGACCTGGATGCGGTGCTGGAGACGAGGAAGCGGATGAAGGACAAGCCGGTGATCGTCTCCATCCTGCTGTCCAACCCGGCGGTCATGGCGGAATTCGAGGGGGCAGCCGATGCGATCCTCGCCCACTTCGGCGTCCAGGACTCGGCCCTGCTGGACATAATCACCGGGGCCGCCGAGCCTTCGGCGCTGCTGCCGATGCAGCTCCCCGCCCATATGCGGACGGTGGAAGAACAGTTCGAGGATGTCGCCCATGACATGGAGGTCTATGTGGACTCCGAGGGCAACCGCTATGACTTCGGCTTCGGTCTGAACTGGAGCGGGCGCATACAGGACGAGCGAACGGCCAGATATGTGAGGAGAGCATAAGATGATGAAAGCGGCGAAGGGACGTTCCCTTGCGCCGCTTTTCAATTCCATGTCTTTACTACCGAATGTATACTATGATATATTATCGGTAGTTAAGATTTCCTGATATTGGAGGTAATGGTATGTATCGTTCTGGCGTCAGTATCTGGTACAATGTATCCAACCTGGAGCGCACGCTCGAGTTCTACTCCGGCAAGCTTGGATTCGAAGTGATCTTTCACGATCCGGAGAGCGGCATGGCGATGGTCAACACGAATACCAAGGATTGTGTGATCGGTTTCTCGGAGGCGGAGACGGTGGAACCGGCAACGTCTTCGACGGTGTTCGAGGTCATCAATATCGAGGAAGCGATGAAGCAGCTTGAGGAGAATGGAGTATCTTTTATCGGTGAAGTGGAGCATATCCCCGGCATGGCCAAGCTGGCCACATTCGTGGATCCCGATGGTCATAATCTCATGCTTGCGGAGACGCTGGTGGAATTGTGAACAAGGAACAGCGGGTATTGCGGCTTAGCCGGGAATTGACCGGGCAATGGACCTTGCCGATCTTGCTCGCACTCGAAGAAAGAGGAGGGCGTTTCACTCCCCTCCAGAACAAGTTGAACATTGCCCCCTCCAGGCTCAGCGCCAATCTGAAAAAGATGGTTGAGGATGGGTTATTGATCCATCTCTCGCCTGCGGAGCGGCGTCATCCGCTCTTGCCCGAATATGTGCTGACCGACAAAGGACGGCTCTACCGCGAAGCGGCTCGTGCCGTGCATCTCAGCGAGCAGCGGATCGGACATGGCAGACTGTCCGACAAGGTATGGGGATTGCCCATCCTGCTGACGATCGGCTATGACCATACGAGATTCCAGGAGATTCGGCAGACGCTGGAAGGCATCACACCGCGCATCCTGTCCACGCGATTGCAGGAATATCTTGAGGACGGGATGATCTTCAGGCAGATCAAGGACGAGCCCCGACCGACCTTCCTCTATCTGATGGAGAAGCAGGTGCAGCGTCCGATCCGCCAGCTGTCGTTGGATCTGGCCTCATTGGTATGAGGCGACCATCCCAGGATCGGTTGGGATTCAGCCGCAGGGGATTTCGTCGTGGCGACGAGATTCACCGCAGCTTTTATATGAGGTCAACTGATCCATCACATTACCCGGTCCTGCAAAGACAGAACCGCCTCTCCGCACGGTCCCCCGAAAGAGCAGGTGTACCGCAATAGCGGAAGTCCTGTTTCCTCAATCTTGATGAATAACGGCAGGGTTGTATGATCAATCGTACAAAACAATCCGAATATAAGCAGACTGAGCAGATTTTGTGTGAAAAATCATACAAATATATCAATATATAGTTAAGTTGGACGGTTTTTGTATGAAAAATCGTACAAAATGATTCAGATTAAAGCATTCGAGAAACCTTTTGTATGATAAATCGATCAAAAGACTGCGGTGTATATTCTGCGGTGTATTTTGCAATACGCATGCAGGAATGGAGCAGAAGATGACACATGTCACCCGGAAATGCTGACACTGCACCATGTTGCCGGAGCCCGCGCCCATGGTATGATCTAGACATAAGATCAAACAACCAATCTGATAGAGGTGAACGAATATGAAAGAGATCAAATGGGGAAGTCCGGCAAGTCTTGCTTGTCTCGGGGTGTTCCTGGGCGGTTTGGGAGTATTCTTCGATGCGATCTGGACGCACTTCCTGGGCAAATGACGGACGCGGACGCGGGAGAGAAACGGAAGACGATCGGAATGCACGATTAACCAACTCCCGCCAGACGACAGTCAGGACGCACCCTCGATCCTTCAGGCGAATACACTGCTAGGGACGAATATCCAGATGGGAGCGATGGTGTGTGAATGTTCATGATCCATACGGGTACTATGGTTATCAATTTGTGGGCTGGCAACCGGGTTCTGGCTATCCGTATCGCGCGCCTCAACCGGTTGTGGTTGACAATGCCTACGGCGATGTCACCGGGGACAAGGTGCAGGACCATATCTATCTGACGGCGGTCCCCTCCGATGATCCCGCCAGCGCTTACGTGACGCAGATCACCCTGCAGATCCAGGATGGCGCCACGGGCAAAGTTTACAA